>JAEWSK010000034.1 GCA_023398345.1 Armatimonadota bacterium
CTATGAAAGATACCATCGAGGCGCTGAAAGCCGACGGCCTGCGCGATAACGCCTGTGTAATGATTGGCGGCGCGCCCGTGACGCAGAATTATGCCGATGAAATCGGCGCGGACGGCTATTCGTCGGACGCCGCCAGTGCGGTCGATTTGGCAAAATCTCTGCTCAACATATAATAAGTAATTTTGCCACTAGGGGCGTTTTGTTACAAAAAAACACGAGTATCCCGTATGGGAAATAAAGACGTTTCATCGACACCGGCATCAGTGACTTATTATGCTCTGGTATTTGATTGTGGCTTTGTCTATAATTGATCTATGGGTAATCTGACGCCTCGTTCATTTTTTTTGATTTGTATAGCGATTGCGCTTGGTGGTTTTGGGCAGGTTTTTCTCAAATGGGGTTTGCCGCCCGGAGCAATTGCCGGCGGCCACGGGTTCGTTGGCACGGTGTTTAGCATTCTCGTGGCAATGACCAATATCAAGATCATCATTGGCCTTGCATTTTATATTATAAGTACATTCTTTTGGCTGATGGCAGTCAGCCGTGTGCGGCTCAGTGTGGCGTATCCGCTAATCAGCATGAGCTATCCTCTTGTAGTGATCCTTTCTGCAACTATTCTCCACGAGCAGGTGAGATGGGTGTTTGCAGTTGCAGGACTAGCATTTATCAGCGCGGGCGTTTCTTTTATAGGACTGGGGCTTGGAAAGTCCGCCAAGGAGGGCGAATAAGTGCAAGGACTGACTCTGAGCGCCTTTGGGTTGATTTGGGTGACGCTGATTCTTCTCAGTTGTGGCCAAGTGCTAATTAAGCTCGGCCTTGGCAATACAGGTATTCCTGTTGGGTCAAATCCGGCGCGCACGATATTAAATATAATCGCGGTTGTGTTTCGCCCAAAAGTCTTTGGCGGCTTTTGTTTTTATGTTGTCGGGACGCTGGTTTGGCTTTTTGTGTTGAGCCGTGTGAGCTTGAGCGTTGCATTTCCGTTTTTCAGTATGAGCTACTTTTTAGTTGTAATTCTTTCTGCGACCATTCTTAAAGAGCGCATTGTCTGGAAATATGCGATTTTGGGCTTGGTGTTGATAAGCATCGGCGTAAGTTTTATTGGCTTTGCCAGCCCGTCCAAGCCGCATGCGAGCAGTCATAGTGTAGCAACTGCCCGGACTGCAGGCTTCTGAACGGAGGTGCGGACACGAGCAAACCAATAGTGCGACGCGTATTGCCATATGCTCTCTTTGCGGTCCTCGTGTGCGTTTTTCTGTGGAGGCCGATCTTTACTGGCCGCGCACTGCTGCCGGGTGACTATCTGGCGCAAGTGTCGTTATTTAACACAGCCGAAAGTCAAAAATCCATCCCCAATACTCAGTGGAACCCTCTGCAGTGGGATGCAATTTCCCAATTCTACCCCTGGCGGGTGTTTTACGCCCGCTCAATGCGCGCTGGACATATACCGCTGTGGAATCCGCACCAATTTTCTGGAACTCCATTTCTTGCCAACGGACAGTCGGCGTGTCTATATCCGTTAAACTTTGTCTTTGTAATCTTTAACACAATTACGGCATTTACGATCTTTGCGGCACTGCACTTATTTCTTGCGCAGGTTTTTATGTATTGGATGATGCGTGAGTTTGGCGCAAAAAAGTTCGGTGCAATTGTCGCGGCAATTGTATTTGCGTTCTCGGCATTTATGGTGCTTTGGTTGGAGTTGCCGACATTTGTGAGCGTGGCCGTATGGCTGCCGTTGGCGATAATGCTTGCGCAGAAATCCGTCGATAGGCATTCGATGTTTTACGGGATGCTGTGCGGATGCGCGCTTGCGATGGCGCTTCTTGCGGGACATTTTCAAATTGCATTTTATGCGATTATGGCGACGTGTCTATTTTGGCTGTGGAAGATAATTGAGACATTGTGCGCAAAAAGCACGAGACGTTCGCTTCATAAAGTAATACTGCCTTTTGTCGGCTGCATTTTTATCGCGGCTCTCATCTCCGCGCCGCAGGTGCTGCCATCTTTCGAGTTTGCAAAAATCTCGCATCGCGCGAGTGTTCCTACTGAGGATGGTTACGAATGGTTTGTAAATAATTCTCTTCCGGCGTATCGCTTTGTAACTGCATTTACGCCGCAGTTTTTTGGCGATCCCAGCCGTGGTAATTACTGCCTGTTGGGTCGGGTGGGGGAGAGTACGCATGTTGCGAGCGCCGCGGACTACATTGAATACGGCATGTACGCAGGCGTTTTGCCGCTTATGCTCGCAATAATTGCCCTTGTGGCAATTAAAAGCCGCAAATATATCGGATTTTTTGCGCTGCTTGTAATATTTGCACTTCTAATTGCTACCGGCACGCCGATCAATAGACTGTTCTACTTCGGCATACCGGGCTTTTCATCTCTGGGCGGCCCCAACAGGATATTATTTCTGTATTTGTTCGGCATAGCGGCGCTTGCGGGGTTTGGCGTGGATTGGATTTACTTGCGCTGGGGCGACGAGGTCGTGTGGCGAGAAAAACGCAGCAGAGTTGTAGTTCCGGCAGTTTTAGGCGCGTTTGTAGTCGTGTGGATATGCGAGGCTGTTTGTGCATCGGCAGCGAGTTCGCTATTGCATAATTTTATCAAATGTGAGGTTTTGCCTGCGGCAAAATCGAGCACCGGCATTCTTTTAGCTCTTGCGGCGACATGGGGCGTTATAATGCTTTCGTTTTTGCGTGCCGATCTCGGTAAGAAAGTGTTTCCAATGCTTGCAATTGCAGTTGTCGCCGCCGATTTATTTGCTTTCGGCATCAATTACAACCCGACATGTGAGCGATCAAAAGTATATCCCGATACAAAACTCATTGCTAAATTGCGGCGACTTACGAAAAACGGCGAGCGCATAGCGCCGATCAATTCCAATTGGAGCTTATTTGAGACGCCACATGCAATCCTTCCGCCCAATGCGGCGATGGTATACGGCCTTTATGATGTTCAAGGTTACGATTCACTGTTTACTCGGGCTTATAAAAATAGACTGGCGAAGATTGAGGGCATAGATCCCAGCCCGCCCGAAAATGGCAACATGGCGCTTGTAAGGCGCTATACGCCGCAGCTAAACCAACTGGCGGATTACGTAATAAGCTGCCAGCCTATCAATGACTCTAGTCTGCACCACGTGTCTAAGATTGATGGCGTAAACATATACAAATTATCGTTGCCGCATTCGCGCCCGCAGTCGATTGCGTATAAAAATCATGCATTTCAATTTGGACTGTTTTTGATGGTGACGGGCATCTTTTTCCTGCTTATTGCAATTATTGGCCGGATTTATTTACAGCGCCATGCAAATGAGAGTAGATAGGGCGTAGCGCATGAAGTTCGACAATGAGTTCAAGTGGGTGATTGTTTGGGCGATACTAATAGTGTCGCTTGCATGCGTGCCGTATTTGTACGGCATCTATATTAACCCGCCCGGCTATACGTTCTTGGGGCTGACGCATAATATTGATGACGGCGCAGTCTACTTGAGTTGGATGCGACAGGCCGCCGACGGTCATTTTTTTGCCCGCAATCTTTTTACCAACGAACCCCAGCCAATGCGGCAGTTTAATATTTTGTTTTTTTGCATGGGCTGGTTTGCTTCAATTACGCATTTGCCACTAATAGTCGTGTTTCACTTGACTAGGATTGTATTAGGAATTGCGCTAATCTTATGCATTTGGATGTTTTCAAAGTTGTTTTTAGACGATTCGAGGCAGCGCAAATTTCTGATTCCTTTAGTCGGGTTGTCGGCGGGAATCGGCTGGCTAATTCCGAGCGCGGCGATGCCGACCGGTTCGGTCGACGTATGGCAGCCAGAGGCAATCACGTTTCTTTCTATTTATCTAAATCCGCTGTTTCTTGCCGGATTGTTGCTTATGGTCGGCGCGTTTTATTGGCTGGAGCTTGCGCGAAGAGAGGGGAGTGCTCGATACGCCATTTATGCGGGGCTGCATCTATTGGTGCTCGGTAATGTCCATACGTACGATGTGCTCACTGTCGCCTGCGTCTGGGCTGCATATATAATTGCACTTTGGATAATCGAGAGACGCTTCCCAGCCAAAATTATTGGTCTCAGCGCACTTGCGGCTGCAATTGCAATTCCATCAATTGCATATCAGTTTTGGGTATATGCCATCGATCCAATCTATCGCGCTCGCGCAAATACGCCAATCGCCTCGCCTTCGGTCTGGTCATTTTTTGAAGGCTACGGATTGGTGTTTATTGGGGCCGCCATTGGCGTGGCGTTGTTATATCGTGCGTCAAGTTCAACATTTCGCAATTGGTTGTTGCCGGTTGTGTGGGGGTGTGTTGGCTTTGCGATTCCATACATCCCAATCGCGCAGCAGCGCAAGCTCATTATGGGGTTGCACATCCCATTGTGCATACTCTGCACGTATGCTCTGAGCAAACTTTTGCCAAGGCTCTCTTGTAGGCTGGGAAACGCTGTGTTTGTTGGAGTGTTGGTCTTTGCCGTCGGTTCAAATATAAGATTTTTATCTAATGACATGGCGCTTCTTGCCCGCGGCGATACTGCTCCTCACTTTGCGCCATTTTTGCACAACTCAGAGATGCGAGCTATGAACTATCTGCGCAAGCATGCGACCGCGCGTGATTCCATTCTTGCGCCGCCGACATTCTCGCTATTTGTGCCTGCGTTTACCGGAAAGCAGGTATGTTACGGCCATTGGAGCGAAACTCCTCGCTATGCCGAAAAAATAGCGCAATGGATTTATCTTGATAAAACAAGATCAAGCGCGGAGGTTTGGTGGAGCATTGTTCGCAATGCCCGTGCCACTTACTATATCTCCGAAAACAGCAAGCTTGATCCCCCCAGCAAACTCAAATCGCGCTTTAACCTTTGCTTTAAGGATGGAGACGTGAAGATATATCGCGTGCGCATGTAGTGGCATACTTACACATCTATGTTTGTATGCAAATGAAAGTTTGCGCGCAGCAGTCAAGATACGTGGGATCAGAGTCTCGGCCTGTTCGACTGTGCGATTTTTTGACATGCTTGAGCATCAGGCAGATCTTTTTCATGCAATATATGCTGCATTCGGTTATCTGCTGGCCTATCAGCTTGTGATTCTAACTGTGCCTATTTGACAGAACTCTTGCCCGCTGTGATATGATTAGGGCCGATAGGACCAAGCAAGCGAGTCCGTTGCTCAGGCGGTATAAATGACTTTCCCGAATGTCGGCTGCAATCTTTCGGTTGTGGTGCTTAATTTTCGCACGGCAGAGCGCACAATTCGCGCAATAGAGTGCTTGCCGGATGCATCTGATGAATTTACTATCGAGACAATTGTAGTTGATAACGGCTCAAATGACGGCAGCGCCGAGACTATTCGCAAGCGCTTCCCGCAGATGCATATAGTTGAGTTGCCGACAAACATGGGGTTTTCTGCCGGTATGAACGCGGGCATACGAGCAGCTTCGGGCGATTTTATACTTCTCCTAAACAGTGATAT
>JAEWSK010000107.1 GCA_023398345.1 Armatimonadota bacterium
CAGCAGTCGACCTCGCGAGTTGCAGCTATCTCCATTGTGCGCCTTTCAAGCAGACCGAGCTTGGTAAGATGCAAATCAGAGAGATGCAGCAGCATGTAGCCATCGAACGCATGCGGCAGGTTCGGAAATTCTAATTCGATTTCACGAACCCCAATGCAAAACTGCTCATAGAACAGCGCATATGCTATAGCGGTGGCGACTATTGCCCCTATTATGGCTGCGATAATGTTTGCATTCAACGAGAGCGCTCCCTATGCTTAGGTCGTTCTTATATTAGATTATCACGTTTGCGCGGCTGATGGATAGTCGCACAGTTGCCGATAATTTTCTTAGTTGCTTCACCTATTGGAGAGCCTTATGCATAATAGTAAATTTAAATATATAATTTGCCTGTCGGCGGCTGTTTTTGCATTGATTGTAATTGACTATGTGTTGTCAGAGCACTTTCTAAGTCTTCGCATGGAGCATTACGCGCGTATTTTAGTCGCGTCGCTTGCGATGGGAGCGGTGGGGGTTCTGAGCGTGCTTGCGTTTGCTTATAGAACGCGCAAGCGCCTGCGCAGCTTTGCCGACAAACTCAGGCTTATTGCAGCGGCCGACTATACTGTGCGCTCCGATGGTGGCGCAATTGATGAGTTCGGCGATCTTGGCCGGGCACTTGACTTGATGGTCGATTCTCTTTCTAGCGCTCGCGATTCTTTAGTAGATAAGACAAACATAGATTCCATCACTGGCCTTTTTAACCATCGCTGCTTTCAAGAGCGACTGGCAATAGAGTATAACAGAGCTGCCAGATACAACTCGCCGCTTTCATTGCTTATTATTGACATAGATCACTTTAAGCAATTTAACGATATTAACGGCTATCCCACAGGCGATTATGCTCTTCGTGAAATCGCCTCCGTTATAGCCGGACAGGTCAGAGATGTGGATATTGCCGCGCGTTACGGCGGCGAAGAGTTTGCAATTTTACTTCCTGAGACGACCGCTGCCCAGGCCCAAATTCTTGGAGAGCGCATCCGCGAGGCAGCATCCAACTTAGTGTTTGAAAAAGCCAGCCAACAGTGTCGCAAAGTGACGGTGAGCGTTGGTGTTGGCGAGTATCCTGAAAATTGTTCCGACAGAGCCGGCTTGCTGCGCGCCGCTGAAGAAGCGCTTTATCAAGCGAAGATGCGCGGTCGCAATATTGTTGCCAAAGTAAATACCTGCCAGTCAATTGCTTTTGATCGACCGTATCAATGCAAGCTAGATGTCGCATCGGTGCAATCTGAGCTTGAAAGGCTGTTTGGAAAGCAGCTTGATCCGGCGGTTGTGAGCGCGCTCATTGATACATTGACAGAGCAATTGCGGACTGCCGCTTAGTTTGAAACTATATGTCAGGCGGGTAACAATTTGATGTCTGGTTGCTTTGATTTTCTTTTTTAGATAGTCATTGTTGGGCCTGTTGGCATATTTTGTGCAGGTGTCCGATGATGGTGGTTTCGCATATATTTTGCGGTTCCACTGCCTTTGGAGGGAGCGTGTGTAATATGGTTAAGTGCTTCTGGTGTGGAGCAGAAAATAAACAGCACCAGGACACGTGCTGCGTCTGCAAGCGCAAGCTGCAGTGGACGACATTTTTCAATGGCGTGTTGCGCCCTTCGGTGGGGTGCTTGCTTGGAAGCGATCACGCCGATGCCGCTGCAAAACAAGCGGCGCGTCTAAGGTTGGCTTAGTTTTTATATGCAAAGCGGGGCCGGATATTTCCGACCCCGTTTTTTTAACCCACTAATCGGTACTTTAAAAGTGTCCAAATGCACTCGATGCCGTCTTTCCACGTGATCTTTTTGCCTTGGGCGTAAGTGCGGGCTTCGTACCAAACCGGAACCTCGGCATATCTATAGCCGCGCTTTAAAAGACGGGCGGTCACCTCCGGGCAAAACTCGAACCGATTGCAGCGCAGTTCGATGCTTTTTAGCACTTCAGTTCTGAACGCCTTGTAACAAGTTGCTTCGTCGGTGACTTTCGTCGCATAGAGCATGCTTGCCAGAACGGCGAAAACTTTATTTGCCAAGTAATTTGCCCAGCGCATTTTCGGCCTGCCTTGGGCAAATCTTGTCCCGTAGACCATGTCCGCCGCGCCGTCTACAATAGGCTTTATCATTGCGAAGTAGTCCTTGGGGTCATATTCGAGGTCGGCGTCTTGAATAAGAACGATGTCGCCGGAAACCCGTTGAATTGCCGCGCGAATCGATGCGCCCTTGCCCCGGTTGCAATTGCTTTCTACGAGTATAATATCCGGCTGGGCACGCAGAAATTCGCGCGTTCCGTCAGTAGAGCAGTCGTCGGTGACAATAATTTCTTTTTCAACATCGACTGCTTTTACGCGACGAAGCACTTCTTCGATGGTATCAATCTCGTTATAGGCTGGTATGATAATGCTGAGCTTCATCTGACCTCAAAAACCGTCGTCATGTTGCTCGAATAGTATACGGGCTCGAAGTGCCTGGTGTCGATAGCTTGGTAGACACGTTCGCATGTGTGAGTTGCCTTGTCGCGCGGCGCGAGCCACTTTGGATTGACCATCGCGTAATCGATATGCTGGGATTTTAAGTAGGCCACAAAGTCATCGACTGACGAAAAATCGCGTGTAAATTGCTTATTGTGACCCCAATCGGCCCAAACGTAGTCGCGATTGAGATAAAACCCGCGAGTGTCGCCAAACAGCGCGATTTTTGCATGTGTCGGAGTGTTTTCGTTTATCCACTGCTCGGCTGAATATATCGAGAGCGTTCTATTTATATAATCCGTTTTGTTTTCATGACCAAATGCCACCGGCGCGGTGCTTAACAAGAAAGGCAAAAGCATAAATACACCGAGCAGTGCGACTGCTGCAAATATTACATGCAGTGCGATGCGCATAACTTGGAGTTTTTCATTGGCGTAGGCGATTGCGGCAA
>JAEWSK010000157.1 GCA_023398345.1 Armatimonadota bacterium
ACGTTACACCGACCATGTTGTTCGCGTCAAAGACAACTCGACTATTGTTATCGGCGGCCTTATTAACGACGAAGAAGTAAAGACTATGAGCAAAATCCCGCTCTTGGGCGATTTGCCGGTGCTTGGGCACTTATTCAAGCACACATCAAAGACCAGAGGCCACTCCGAAGTAGTGATCTTCATCACTGCGTCTATTGTCAAGGATTAATTTGTAACCAAGGCGAGCGATAAAAGCATCCGCCTGGTAGTTGCCCCGTCGGTTACTTGTCGGCGGGGCAACAGTAACCTATCCGCGCGATTGGCGCAATATCGTTTTTTAGTTTTCAAAGAGTGCTGAGGCAGGGCGTTCGCCCTGCCGATAAACTTAATGGGTGTCATAAATTTCCCATTCACTGTCGAGAGTGTTTTTTCTCGATCGTTTAGATTATGCAGAAGACAGAAGCAATTGGAGAAGTTTTTCTGAGGCTGGGTTTGATCACTCGTGGTCAGCTCAACCAGGCAATCGAGAAGCAAAAGCTGCTCAAGCGGCAGGAGTCTCTCGGTGATGTGCTGGTAAGTATGGGCATAATCACCGAAAAAGACCGAATCCGCGGGCTTGCCGAGCAATGGGGCGTGCCGTTTGTGGATGTAAGCGAGGTCGAAATCGATCTTTCGCTTATAAAGCTCGTTCCCGAAAACGTCGCCCGCAAGCTCAAGGCGCTGCCGATAGGCAAAAAAAACGGCAAGTTAACGCTTGTAATGAGAAACCCGCTCGACATCTTCGCTATTGACGAAGTGCGGATGATGACGGGCATAGACGTGGAACCGGCGATTGCCTCCGAAGAAGACATAATAAATGCAATCGGTCGGCTATACCGAAAGCAAATCGATGTATCCGAGCAAGTCGATAGCGTCATCAAAGAGTTCGACACCGGAGATATAAACTTCGGCTCAGAGTCCAGAGGTGACGACGAAGACATATCAATCGAGCAGCTTCGTGAACTGAGCGAAGAAGCGCCGGTCATTAAGCTCGCAAACTTGATAATTTCACGCGGCATCAGCGATGGCGGCAGCGACATTCACATAGAGCCCGCAAAGGACTTTGTCCGCGTTAGACTCAGAGTTGACGGCATCCTTCAGGAGATAATGCGCATCCCCAAAAAGGTGCAGGCCTCACTGATTTCGCGTTTTAAGATTATGTCCGAAATGGACATTGCGACAAAGCGATCTCCGCAGGACGGCAGGATCGGCGCAGTCATTGACGGCAGGCAGTTTGACTTTCGAGTATCGACACTGCCGTCGGTGTTCGGCGAGAAAATAGTTTTAAGAATTTTGGACAAAGGTTCAGTATCGGTAGGGCTGCACAAGCTTGGGATGCTGCCCGAAACGCTTGAGCGCTTTGAGGGATTGATCTCACGAACATACGGCATCATATTGGTAACCGGCCCGACAGGCAGTGGCAAATCGACAACGCTTTACTCCGTGCTATCCAAGCTAAATTCGGGCGAAAAGAACATTCTTACAATCGAAGACCCGGTTGAATACGAACTCGAAGGCTTAACTCAGGTGCAGATCAACGCACGCGCGGGCTTGACGTTTGCATCCGGCTTGAGAACAATGCTACGGCAGGACCCGGATATTGCGATGATCGGTGAAATACGAGATGCCGAGACCGCGACTATTGCGACCGAGGCAGCGCTGACCGGCCATTTAGTGCTTTCAACGCTGCACACAAACGATGCGCCGGGCGCAATGACCCGCATGGTCGATATGGGCATAGAGCCGTTTTTGATCGCATCTAGTGTAATTGGAGTTTTGGCGCAGCGGCTTGTCCGTGTAGTGTGTCCCAAATGCAAAGAACAGTACACACCGCCACGCGACGCCGTTGGACGGATTGGAATTGAGATTGACCGAGATACGGATGTGACGTTTTATCGAGGTCGAGGCTGTCCCCACTGCCGCGGAACAGGATATAAGGGCAGACTCGGAGTTTACGAACTGATGCTTATGAACGATAGGCTGCGCGATCTTGTATTGCAAAAATCGTCGGCTCATGTTCTTAGAGAGGCCGCAATAGATGCGGGAATGAAAACTCTCAAAGACGACGCAGTTGCAAAAATACTTTTGGGACAGACGACGCTTGAAGAGTGCCTGCGAGTTGTCTACGCGGGTTAAACCATAGGCAATTGTAAGCCATATGATTTCTAATTTTTACTTTTGCCTGGAGGCAGTAATATGAATGAAATGCCGCTGGATGAATTGATCGAAAATCGTTCGACCGAAGATAGAGCCAGGGAAATATCTATAGTCCACATCGACGATTTATTGCGCGACGCATGCGCAAAAGGTTCGTCAGACCTGCATCTTACTGTAGGTCTGCCGCCGGTTGTGCGCGTTGACGGTTCGCTAACTCATCTAAACTATACAACTCTGGCGCCAAACGACACACAGCGGCTGATGTACGATATTTTGTCCACCGAGCAAGTGCAGTGGTTCGAGAAGACGCGCGAGTTGGACTTTTCTTACGGCGTAGTGGGCGTTGGAAGATTTCGCGTAAATGTATACCGCCAGCGTGGCAGTGTGGGAGCGGCTCTGCGAGCAATTCCCGACCGAATTCCCAGCTTCGAGCAACTCGGGCTTCCGCCTTCGCTGGGCGAGTTGACGCACAAACACAGCGGACTTGTTCTTGTTACAGGCCCGACCGGCAGCGGCAAATCAACGACAATTGCATGTATGATCGACGCGATCAACTCAGAGCAGCCCGTCCATATAATGACCATCGAAGACCCGATAGAGTATCTTCACCGGCATAAGCGGGCAATGATTAACCAACGCGAGCTTAACACAGACACGGATTCGTTTGAAAATGCTCTTCGCGCCGTCTTGCGCGAAGATCCAGACGTGCTTTTGATTGGTGAGATGCGCGACCTCGAAACTATCGCCGCCGCGCTGACACTTGCTGAAACCGGCCACCTTGTCTTCGGCACGCTGCACACTCGCAACGCACCGCAGACGATTGACCGCGTCATCGACGTATTCCCGCCGCACCAGCAAGATCAAATTAAGGTGCAGCTATCAAATACGCTCGAGGCCGTCGTTGCTCAACAGCTCTGCCCGCGAATGGGCGGAGGCCGCGTTGCAGCAATTGAAATAATGATAGCGACATCGGCTATTCGCAACCTTATTCGCGAAGGCAAGACATATCAGATATACAGCGCCCTGGAGACAGGCGCGCAGTTTGGTATGCAGACAATGGACAAGGTGCTGGCAGATCTCTACAGGACAGGCAAGATCACCAACGAAGAGGCTCTTGCTCGCGCAATTGACAGAGAGAACTATAAGCGGTACCTACAAGGGGGCTAGTGACAAATGTCCAGTTTTGTATATACGGCAATCGATACTCGCGGCAAGTCCGTCAAGGGTAAAGTCGAAGCTGAAAACGAGCAATTGGTGCTCTCCAAGCTTCATGAACAGCAATATCATGTCTTGAGCGTGTCGGAAGACAAGTCCGCGTCTTCAAAAGCAAACAGTAAGACTACTTCTTCAAAGAATGTAAAGCTTACAAATATGGTCATATTCAGCAGGCAGTTTGCGACGATGATCGACGCCGGCGTTGCAATAGTAAGATGCTTGGATATTCTCGAAGGCCAGACAAAAGACGTCGCGCTCAAACCTGTAATCAGCCAGTGCAAAAAAGATGTAAAGGGCGGCCTGAGCCTTACGGACGCGTTCAGCAAACATCCGAACGTGTTTTCGCGGCTATATGTAAACATGGTCAAGGCGGCGGAGACCGGCGGTATTCTCGATAAGATACTCGACCGGCTCGCGACATTTCTTGAAGACGAACAAGAAATCAAAGCCAAGATCAAAGGAGCAATGATATACCCGGTGATGGTGTTGGGCTTTGCTATGGCGATGGTTGTAGGCCTGATGCTGTTCGTAATGCCGAAGTTTAAGGAAATTTTCGACTCAATGAACATCGATATGCCCGCCGCTACAAAACTGCTGTTCGGCATAAGCGGTTTTATGCAGCAATACTGGTGGGCGGGTCTGTTTGGCGGTATTGGTCTCTATTTCGGCTATAAATATTACAGCAAGACCGAGACCGGCGCTTGGCAGATTGATCTGTTAAAGCTAAAAGTACCCGTGGTAGGAGAGCTTGTTCAGAAGATGGCCATTTCCCGATTTTCGCGCACGTTTGCCACATTGATCGCCAGCGGTGTGCCGATGATGCGTTCGTTGGAAATAGTTGGCGAGACCTCTGGAAACAGAGTCATTGCGCGCACAATAGAAAATGCGCGCAATGCGATTCGAGAAGGACAAAAGATCAGCACTCCGTTGGCGGCAAGCAATATGTTTCCTGGAATGGTGACACACATGATAGACATCGGAGAAGAAACCGGGCGACTTTCTGAAATGCTCGCAAAGGTGTCTGATTTCTACGACTCCGAGGTTGAAACCGCTGTTAAGTCGCTAACTTCGCTCATCGAGCCATGTCTTATCGTAACGATGGGCGGCATTGTCGGATTCATAGCCATTTCAATTATGGCCCCGATATTCAAGATGGTCAGTAGCATAAGCTAGCAATCGGCAGGCACTGTTTTACACATGCTTACCAAGTAAAGATCGCAAAATACGACTTAAGAGGATACACTTATGGGAAGTGTTAGGAAACTTACGGAAGATGAAATTCAGAAACGATTGGCCGACTACGCATCGAGTCGAAACGCCAAAATAAGAGACGAGATCGTACTTCAATATGCGAATCTTGTCGAAAGCATTGGCAGAAGATTCCTTGCAGCATGCGAGCCGCTTGAAGATCTTGTCCAAGAGGGCTACATTGGGCTGATTGCATCGGTGGACAAATATGACGCGTCAAAAGGCGTCAAGTTTTCCACCTACGCCACTCACTTCATAATTGGCCAGATTAAACACCATTTGCGCGACAAAGGCAAGATCATCAAAGAGCCGGCGTGGCTCCAGGAACTCAATCAGCGCATGAGCCGTGTCATTGAGTCTCTTGGCCAAAAATTGGGCAGACAGCCGACAGAAAAAGAGATCGGCGACGTGATGCAAATGCCCGAAAAGACCATAGCCGAACTGCTCACAACAAGAGAAGTCTTTAAAGTAGGCTCTCTGGACGGCGATAAGGACGATTCGCCCAACCAGCGTGACACAGAGAAGATCAGCGACGATAAAATGGTCACATTCCAGCTTCCATTGGAAGATAAGATCGTCCTTGAAGCTGCAATGGAGCGGCTAAAAGATATAGAGCAGAAGGTTATTTCCGAGCATTACTATCAAGGCCGAAATCAAACTGAGATTGCCAAACAGTTCGGCATAAGCTGCAATTATGTGTCCCATTTACTGCGCAACGGCACAAAGAAGCTCAGAAAGATTTTAGCTACAGAGGAAATTCGCGATACGCAAATGCAGCGGGCTTTGGTCTCAGTTAGGCCTCAGCAAAATGAAGCGTCACAGCACTCAGACAGCGTCGTCGACAGCGCAACCGGAGTATACAGCCGTCAATATTTGGAACTGCGGCTTGACGAAGAAATCAGCCGCGCATGCAGACACGATTCCATGCTCGCACTTTTAATTGTGGATATTTGCCTGCCCGACGACATTGACAAATATCTGAGGCTGGCTCGAATGGACGACGTGCTCTACAGCGC
>JAEWSK010000171.1 GCA_023398345.1 Armatimonadota bacterium
GTTTAACATCGCGAGTGCGGCAGTGCTGCCGGGCCCGCCGACTTTTTCGATTCCCATTGCCTGGAATATCTCGCCGACGCTGTCGCCGACTTCTGGCGTCGGGGCGAGCGAAAGATCGACTATGCCAAACTCCGCACCCACTGCCTCGGCAACTTCACGCCCGATCAGCTCACCTCAGCGCGTAACCCTAAATGCAGTGCTTTTTATCTGCTCGGCAATATCTCCAAGTCCACCGCAGCAACCGCTCTTGCAGAATTTTTCAATAGCTCGCTTGACCACACCAGGGCCGCTGACGCCGATATTTATCACTGTTTCAGGCTCACCGATGCCTTTATATGCACCGGCCATAAAAGGATTATCCTCAGGAATGTTGGAAAAAGTACTGAGCTTGCAGCACCCAAAACCATCCGCATCGGCAGTCTTGGCCGCTATTTCTCGCAGTATCCGACCAATCAGTAAAAGCGCCTCGACATTGATACCTGCGCGCGTGCTTGCTGCATTGACTGATGCGCAAATTCGCTTCGTCTGTGAAAGCACTTCGGGCAAGCTCTCAATTAAAGCTCGGTCGGCGGATGTCATGCCCTTATGCACCAGCGCTGAGTAGCCGCCAATAAAATCAATGCCGGCTTGCTCGGCGGCTTCATCAAGCGAATGCGCAAGCTGAATGAGAGCGTTAACGTCGTGACCAGCCATTACGTCGGCAATCGGACTAATCGCCACACGTTTATTGACAATAGGAATACCGTAGCGGCGCGAGATTTTTTTACACGCGCCTAAAAGCGGCGATGCGCACCGGATGATTTTTTCTTTGACAAGCCGACACGCTTTATCAATGTCACGGTCAGCGCAATCGAAGAGGTCTATGCCCATGTTGACTGCGCGCACATCCAAGTGCTCGCTTTGCAACATCTCTATAGTACGAAAAATGTCATCATACCGGCTCATCAATTTTTCCTCTGGAGGTCGATAACAGGTCTGATCTCATTTGTTGCGTGAAATATATTTACGTGCTGCAGATGTGCGGTTATTTCCAACTCATTTGCAAATTTGTCGAGTTCGCATCGCACATCGTCTGCATCGGTCGTGTCCGGAATTGATACCTGCGCAAGTATTACAAAGCGACCGTTGAGAACATATGCATAAAAATCATCGATGTTGATGTCACGCTGTGCCAGATATTGCGTAGCATGAGCAATCACGCCGGGACGATCAATACCCGCCATCGTCAGCGTAAATCGCTCGATATTATTCGTCTGTGATACTGCAATAGCTTCGTATGGCCTTACATTTACTTCCAATTCACCGACGTCACCCTTGCGTTCGATTGCTTGCCGTATCTCAAGAAGCGTAAGCTCGCTGGGCATTTGAACGGATATGATAAGCGTAAAATAGCCGCACATAACCGTTTGGCTAACGTGCGTGATATTACCATGCAAGTCCGCAAGCGCAGAAGCGACGTCCCTGACAATTCCTACCCGATCCTGGGCCATTACTGTGAGTATGTAGTCATTCATGAGTTATTTAGTCCGTCCAAGGCATATTGTAGCAGATAAAGCTGAAGATTGATGTCTCCATATCCGATAATTTTACAACGGAGGATCATAGAAATGTTGGTAGGTCTTGCTATCGGCTGGGTTGTTTTAAGCGCCTCACTATACATGTTTTTGTATCTGACGGCTAAAGAATCGCCGCATGACGAGTGCTTTGAGTGCAATTCACCCGAATGCGCCGAATGCTCGCATCTGCATGCCGCGACCGAAAATTCACAAAAACGCGCCGCCTAACTGCCAAACGCACGAACAGCCCGTGACCATCCACGAGCTGCTCAATAATTTTTGCTTGTGTTCTTATTCGTTATCTTACTGCGTAAGATACAATTGCGCTGGTGACCATGAAGAACACGGCCGCCCACTTTGTTATTTCACCTAAGCGCTCTTCTATGCCGGGTTTGCCTTGAAATGCCGATTCGGCCTTGCCGCCAATCGTTCCAGAAAGCCCCTCGCTCTTTGTAGCCTGAGACATCACTATGGCTATAAGCGCTATCGCGCTAATCAACTGTAAAGCAATAAATATCACGCCCATATCTGGTGTAATTGCTCCTCTGACTAATTTAACCGATCTATGTTACCAGATCGGCAGGCTGCGGTCAATAGTATGATTGCTCCATTACTGACTAGGTGTTATTTTTATTTTTGTCTATATCGTCTTCTTCTTTAAGTGCGCGCGATGCCTTCTTGAACTCGTGAATCCCCTCAGCCATCGATTTCCCTATCTCCGGCAGTTTCTTCACACCGAAAAGCAGCACTATCACAAGGAGTATCACTCCCAGTTCCCATCCCGAGGGCATCCATGCTATTGGCAGCATTTCGTTCGTTCTCCTTTGATGCTTCAATGTTTGAGCGGGTGCTTTGAGAATTTGTATCGTCAATATCCGTCATAGAACTAAAAGCATCCGTGACTTCACGCGAAGCCTTCCGCAATTCTCTGAGACCTTGCCCCAACGATTTGCCGATCTCCGGCAGCTTCTTTGGCCCGAGTACGATTAGCGCAATCACAAGGATTACCGCAATTTCAGCTCCACCTGGCGCAAACATGCTGGACACTCCGAAGATCATTTTATTTCTACAAGGGAAACCCTTCGCATTATGTCCATTATACTACTTTTTGAGCAGAAACCGGCCCCATATGTTGTGGCGTTTGCCGCGCCTGCTGCTGTTCCCATTGCAAGTGCGTCTGCAAGCGAGCCGCCGTTGGAAAGCACATACAAAAATCCAGCAATAAACGAATCCCCGGATCCAACCGCGCTTGCAAACTCGATATCTGGCGGAACGGCCTGCCAAACGCGCACACCGTCGGTCACTATTGCACCGCTTCTACCCATTGTCACTGCAGCAATATCTACACCGTACTGCTTTAGGCTCTTGGCAGCGCTGCATATTTCTTCAAGCGTCATCAACTCGCGTCCCGCAAGCTGTGAAAGCTCATTTGAGTTTGGTTTGACAAAGTATGGCCCTGCTACTATAGCATCTTTAAGCTGGGCTTCGCTTGCATCGAGAACGGTTTTTATACCTCGCGCCTTTGCCATTCGTATAATGTCGCCGTAAAAAGATACGGGCACACCCGGCGGCACATTGCCGCATAAAACTACATAATCTGCCGATAACATCAATTCGCCGATCTTAGCAATCAGCCGATCTGTTTCTTTTGAAGATATATTTGGACCGATTTCATTTACTTCGGTTTGCGTGCCACTTCTTGGGTCCATAATCTTAATGCACATGCGTGATTCATCGGCAATGCGAACAAAATCATGCGAAATGCCCTCGGCTGTCAGACCCTCTACAATTGTTTCTCCAGACCTGCCGCCAACAAAGCCAGTGGCAACGCCAGTTCCACCCAGTTCGTTATAAACACGTAAGACGTTAATACCCTTGCCGCCAGGCGTGTTTTGACATTCACGCGGTCGATGCATTCGATCAATGCCGAAGTCGTCGACTACATACATTCTATCAATAGATGGATTTGGAGTTACAGTCAGGATCACAAATAGGCTCCAGGCGAATAGCGCTTTTTAGGAAGCTAGTTCGACCGGCTTTCCGGTCTTTGCCGACTGATACGCAGCCAGTGCAACCGTGAGGGCTTTTGCGCCATCCTCGCCTGTGATTGGCACAGGCGTGTCATCGGCAATGCTCTTTGCAAACGAAGCGACAAGTCCCAAGTCGGTATAGTCCCCCCAGTATTCCTGACTGTATGACATCGTTTTATCGCAAAACACATCAGTAGTCTGGGCAAACATGTCCATCTCTGCGACGCCTTCGGTTCCCGTCACTTGCATTTTTACGTTTCCCCAGGTGGGGTAACTCTTTGGCCGTGACCAACTTGCATCAATAGTTACAAACATGCCGTCGGAAAAGTCGATGGTAAGCACGCCTGTATCATCAAAGTCTTTATTAAACATTCGATTATCTATCTCGGCATAGACTTTGATGGGTTCAGCTCCAGTAAGGCATCTTATCAAATCGAGCACATGTACAGTATGATCTATGACGGCCCCACCACCTGAAAGTTTCGTGTCAACGAACCAGTCGAATGGACACCTGCCTTGATTTGTGGCGCTGATGGCAAGTAGTTTACCGATATTTCCGGCCTTGACTGCTTTTTTGAGATTTATAAATGCTGG
>JAEWSK010000176.1 GCA_023398345.1 Armatimonadota bacterium
GCGCAACTATATCGAGCCAATTGCTCATTTTCGCGCTTTCACCATATCTGCGAGCGCGTCTATTTCTGCTAAAATCCCAGCGCCCTCAAACCCGCGCAATCTTGCCGAAAGCGACCGACATGCAGCCGAGCATGTCCCACAGCCTTTGCAAATGCTTTCGTTTACTCGCGCAACTGTTTTCATAACTTGATTTTGCCGGCTTGAGCGCTCTTTGTCGACTACTTCCACAAGCTCAATTGCTGTAAACGGGCACACTTGTGTGCAAAGCCCGCAGCCGACGCATGTGTCTTCGTTGATATATGCGATCATCGGCTCGCTTTTAATTGCTTCTTTGCTGAACAGGCCGATGGCCTTCGATGCTGCGCCGCTTGCCTGAGCGACCGTATCGGGAATATCTTTTGGATACTGGCATGCGCCTGCCAGATATATGCCGTCGGTGAGCACCTCGACTGGTTTTAACTTCGGATGCGCCTCGGAAAACCAATTGTATTGGTCGGTGGATATTCCCAACTTTCGCGATAGATCTCTTGCATCGTGACGAGGCTGCATTGCAGTTGCGAGGACGACCAAATCGACGCGCACCTCGACCGGCTTGCCGAGCAGCGTATCTGCGCCCTTTACGACCAACTGATCGCCGTCTGG
This sequence comes from Armatimonadota bacterium, assembly GCA_023398345.1. Lineage (GTDB taxonomy): Bacteria > Armatimonadota > UBA5829 > UBA5829 > UBA5829 > DTKD01. Next base: position 643 of record JAEWSK010000176.1, read on the forward strand.
ATAAATTTTGCTGACGCGACCGCGAATGTAATTTGCGCCGTAGTCCTCGATGGTGCGTTTCACGAACTCTTCATAGCCCTTGCCGTTGGCTCGAATGTCCATATAAAAAATATACGTATCGACGTCGTGGAGCTTATCTTTGACCAACAGCGCCTGCTTTGCGTTATACATGCAGCAGACTTTTGAGCAATACGCATGGCCGTGCTCGTCATCGCGGCTGCCCACGCACGATATAAATGCAATTGACTTTGGCGTTTTGCCGTCGGATGGACGCACGATGTGGCCGTCGGTCGGCCCGGACGCGTTCATAATTCGCTCGAACTGGATGGACGAAATCACGTCTGGATATTTGCCGTAGCCGTAGTTGCCGAGCGCGGCGTGGTTCCACATCTCAAATCCGGTTGCAACTACAATCGCGCCGAACTGTTCAGTAAATATCTCGTCTTGGGTCTCATAGTTTATTGCGCCGGTCGGACACATCTTTTGGCACACGCCGCACTTTCCGGTAGTGAACATGCGGCAGTGCTCGCGGTCTATGACGGGCTTGTTTGGAACCGCCTGCGGAAATGGCCTATATATCGCGCGGCGCAGTCCGGTTCCTTCGTCGAACTCGCTTGTGACGTCTTTGACGATACATTTTTCGAGGCAAAGCCCGCAGCCTGTACACAATTTCGGATCGACGCAGGTCGCCTTTTTGCGAATTTTTACTTCAAAGTTGCCGACAAAGCCACTGACTTCTTCAATTTCTGAATACGCCCAAATGTCGATTAGCGGATGACTTGCACAGTCCACCATCTTTGGCGTCAAAATGCACGCGGCACAGTCCAGCGTGGGAAAAGTTTTGTCGTACTGCGCCATATGTCCGCCAATGGACGGTGTTCGCTCAACAAGGACTACGGGATGGCCCGCGTCTGCTATGTCGAGCGCGGCTTGAATGCCGGCGATGCCTCCGCCGATCACAAGCGCACGCTTGGTGATGCCGATGTCGTTTCTATATAAGGGAACGTTTTTTGAGACCTTTGCAACTGCCATTCGCACAAGCTCAATGGCTTTTTCGGTGGTCTCGGGCGTTTTTTCGTGAACCCATGAGCACTGCTCGCGGATATTTGCCATCTCGACCATGTAAGGGTTGAGGCCCGCGTTTGCAATGCATCGCTGGAACGTCGGCTCATGCAGCCTCGGCGAGCAGGATGCGATCACGATGCGGTCGAGTTTATGCTCTTTTATCGCATCGATGACCATGTTCTGCCCCGGCTCGGAGCACATATATTTATAGTCGGTGGCAAAAACCACGCCGGGAAAGCTCTTCGTCGCTTCCGCAACAGCTTCCACGTCGACCGTCTTTGCGATATTCGATCCGCACCAACAAACAAAAACGCCAATTCGCATGATAAGTTCCTAAGTTTAAAAGTTAAAAGCGATTGCTTTTCAATTGAGCATTAAAAGTGTTTCTCAGTTTTCTGCCGCCGCCGGCTCCTTGCCGATTGCATCCAGCGCCGAGTTCACGTCGACCAAGTGCGACGCGAAGCATTTCTTCACGCCGGGCACTTCCATTGCTAGGCCGAGCAGTTCCGTAAAAAAGAACACCGGCAGAGTCAAATCCTCGCCGCGAATTTTCCCGGCCGCACCCTGTCTCATTTCCAAATTGGTCATGCACAGCGGACATGCAGTTACGATGCAGTTCGCGCCGTGTTTTTTTGCATTATTTAAAATATCGCCGACCAGCTTTGAGACAATATCGCTTCTTGATACGCCAAAGCTCGCCCCGCAGCATTCGTTTTTAAAATGCCAATCTACAGGCTTTGCGCCGACGTTTGCCATTGCCTTGTCGAGGCTGCACGGTGCTTCGGGGTCGTCAAAGCCCAAAACTTTTGGCGGGCGCACTAGCAGGCATCCGTAATAACACGCGGGCTTTAATCCCGCCAATGGCGTGCGGATGTTTGCCGAAACCCGATCCAACATATCGGGAGATGTGAAGATCTCCAGCGCCGATCGCACAGTAACCGCGCCGGTGTATTTCTTTTCAAGCTTGGAGTTAATGTCGTCGCGCAGCGCAGTGTTGCCTTTAAGCTCTACTTCTGCGGAGCGCATTCTGTTATAACACGCCGCGCACGGTGCGACTACGTCCATGCCCATCCGCTCGGCTATGCCAAGGTTGCGAGCGGGCAGCGACACGCTGAGTTCATGATCGAGGTTGTGTGCCGATGTTGCGCCGCAGCAGTTCCAGTCGGGGATTTCCACAAGCTCGATACCCAGCGCGTCTGCAACGATATGCGTGGACTCGTTAAATTCTTTGGCTGTCGATTCCAAGCTGCAGCCCGGAAAGTATGCATATCTCATGCTTAAGTCCTCAGTTATCAGTTTCCACGGGTGTTTTTTGCTATCGGCGCTCAGCTCTTTTTAAACAGCTCGCGCACTTCCTTGCGGCCTTTGATTATACTGGGAATCAGTCCCAACTTGCCTTTGAGCAACATCTGAATCCCCTGTAAAACATCGGAGAAAAAATCTTTTGTGCGTATCTTATACGCGCCCATCATGCTAAGTTCATGCACGCGGCCAAATATCGAGACCTGCCTCAAAAGCTCTTCGTGCATTTTTAGCACTTTGGCTTGCTTGGGGTTGGCTTTGCCTTCTTTTACAGAAATCTGACGGCAGGCGTCCATTACCTTGCTTAGTGCAACTCCGCGCGGGCATCTTGTTGCGCAAGTCTCACAGCCTGCGCAAAGCCAGATAGCCGAACTCGAAAGCACCTCGTCTGCAAACCCAAGCTGCGACAGGCGCATTATTTGATTTGGTGCTATGTCCATGCCGAATGCTGCGGGACATCCAGCGGTGCATTCGCCGCACTGATAGCAACTCATCACATTTTCGCCGCACATTTTTTGTATCTGCTGCTTGAACGAGGGGTCAGTCGGCTTGCCAAGCGAACACAGAGGGGAAGTTTTGCTGCCAAACTCAGAACTCAACGCGGTCTCCATAATATGCCACTGTCCAGAATTGTTATCGGACGCTGCGCATAGTGCCGGATGGGTGGTTTGCCACCCGACAGCCTAGCAATTCTAGCACAATCATGGTAGCATCGCAACGAAGTGTGGTCAAGGTCATTCGTGGTGATGTTTGTATATCAATATACTAACTTTCAAATGCAAAAAGTCCAGATCCCAAAAAAAACTGCGGGACTGGACTTTGGTTTTAAATTTTGCTCTAAACTTTCTAAATTAATACGCTCGTGGCGGCACTGTCCTTGCGCCGTGCTCCTCGTTTCTTTTTTACAGGAGCAAGCGTCAGTTCCCGTATCCTGCGAGCTCTGAAATTCCGCTCATACTGGGCGAACAGATGCTCGGACTCAGCCCATTTTTTGTGAAAATTGACGTCCTCATGCTCTTCTTGCTCATCAACTTCAACTTCGTCTACTTCTAAGTTGTCGTATTCAGTTATTTGGTCGCAGTTATCGGGAGTTGCGAACATATCGACAGTGTCATCTGTCATTGCGGTCGCCTCTCTTCTTTGTAATTACATCATAAAGACGCACGGCTTGCCAAACAAGTTCCAATCAAGCTTATTATTATATGATAAGTTCGGCGATTTTCAAACATTTTTTGTAGTGCAGGTGTTTTAAGAGGAAGTTGATCGCAAAAGTAGCAAAATAAAACGGGTCGGCATATCCACATGCCGACCCGTTTTTTAAGGAGATCAATTTTAAAATATTAGTCTGCCTTTATGTCCGGCTGATAGTCGTTGTGGGTGTCGCGCGTGCGGATTTCAACGCGGCGAACTTTGCCGCTGATGGTTCGCGGCAGCACTTCCACAAATTCTATTATTCGCGGATATTTATACGGCGCGGTGACTGATTTAACGTGGTTTTGCAACTCGGCCACCAGTTCATCGGACGGCTCGTAACCATTGGATAAAACAATAGTTGCCTTTATTACTTGGCCGCGGAGATCGTCCGGGACGCCGGTGATTGCGCACTCCAGCACTGCAGGGTGTTCCATCAGCGCACTTTCGACTTCAAACGGCCCGATCCTGTAGCCGGAACTTTTTATCATGTCGTCATTGCGACCGACATACCATAAATAGTCGTCTTCATCGCGCCATGCGACATCGCCGGTGTGGTAATATCCGTCGCGAAGTGCGCGGTTAGTGAGTTCTTCGTCGCGGTAGTAGCCCATGAACAACCCAGGCGTTTTGTCGCTGTCTGTGCGAATACATATTTCGCCTTCTTCGCCGACATCACAGGGGTTGCCTGCATCGTTTAAAATCTCTATGTTGTAGCAAGGCGAGGGTTTGCCCATTGAACCGGGTTTGGGATTCATCCACGGATAATTCGCAACTTGCACGAC
>JAEWSK010000185.1 GCA_023398345.1 Armatimonadota bacterium
GCAGCATTGTGAGCGTGGATACATTGCGCATCTCGTAAATTTTCCATCGCATTTTCGGGTTTTGACCCCAGAACCTATCGTAGAAATAATGGCGACGGCACGAGTCAAAATGCGTCTTGCGTGAAAATGACCAAGATAAAGTAGACGGCTGCCAATTTCGCATGCACGCATGCTATCACAAAAACCAGTGCAAGGATAATCGCTTGCGTTCGCCTAAGAGATATTGGCATTATCCAGGAGGTTCGTTTTACATGCAATCCATCGAAGCAATCGAGCTAAACAGGCTGGTCATACACGGGATTTCCAATTTGGCAAAAGAGCCGGAAATCGCCGATAAGGAAGAAGTGCTCTCAGAAGGCTTGAGGCATTTTTTTGAAGAGCACATTCGCAACTGCATCAAGTCTTCAAGCGCCAAAACAGCTAAATTCCACAATTCGGGGGCGACTGTCTCGACTTGCGCTGCGCAGATCGTAGATAGGCCGGATGATTTTGTGGAGCAGTGCAAGGCAATGGGGCTGTGGTTTGCGCACCAGATGGAAGAAACTTCCCAAGCTTACACGTTCCTCGCAGTCGCGCTGTTTACTGATCTTGACACGGAAAACCGTCATATTGCCGTTTTGAAAATGGACTCGATAAAGGCCTATGTTCGCCGATCCGCCGGCCCTGAGTCATTCGAGCAAATTTCGATATTGCCCGATCCCGCGAGGCAGTTGCTTAGATTCGCTGTCGTTCGGCCATATAGCGACGAAAATCGCTATGACATTATTTATCGAAACCAACCTGCATCCAGGGACGAAGACCCCGCCACGTCCGCGATGTGGCTGGAAGGATTTCTCGAGGCATACGAAGTCGCCACTCCGCGCCGCATGACCCAATTGGTGGTTAAAGAAACAGAAAACTGGATCGTTCAAAACGAGGAGCAGCTCGACGAAGATGCCGCCGCGAAATTGCGCAACGCCGTGCGCACGATGGCTCAAAGCGAGGAAATCGACGTCGAGGCCATTGCAGAAAATGTCTTGCCAAATGAAGTTCAGCGCGAGGAATACATTGGCAGGTTGCTCGATAAGGGACTGACCGAGACGACATTCACCCCCGACCGCGATTGGGCCGAGCGCGCTTCTCGCAAGACGACCTATGTTTGCGACGACGGCGTGCAGGTATCCGGCCCCAGCGACGCAATCGACGACATAGTCCAGATACTTCCCAAAACCCCTGACCGCAAGAGCAGACTTGTTATTGAAACAAGGAAGTTCATGCAAAAGTAGTGCTAAAAGCTTACTCTGGCATACTTTTTGCATTATAAGAAAGTCAACCCGTAGCAAGTGCTCATACAGCCAGTTGTTCCCTTTGTCTCGAGGGAGGGCTATCGCGAGGGACTAGGCGGCGTGCGGATGCGCGCGTTTGCCTTAAGGCGCATGCTGCGGTTCCGGCACACATATGGAGGGATCGAAATGAAACGAACGATCTTAGCCTTATGCTTGATCGCCCTAGTGTTCGGAGCCGCCGGAACATCGCTGGCAGGTAGCAACGATAACTGGACGATTTACATGAAGGCGGCTGATTCAAATGGCGGCAATTACATTGCGTCACAGTGCCAGTTCGGCACATTGACTACTGCTACCGATTCGCCTGCGGAATTTTCTACAGGCAATGATGCTGCTAACGGTGTCGGGTCCGGCAAGGCAGCGGTACTTGCGTGCTTTGATCTTATAGGTGGTGCGCACGTGCCCGGCTTTTGGGGCTTCAATAAGGACATGCGCGCCCCAATTACGACAGGTCAGAAGATATGGAATCTGCATATCTGGGTGCAGAGCAACTGGACAGCCGGCGACTTGGTGTTAACCGCCTGGAACAATGCGGGAAGCCTCGCGCTAAATGGTTCTTTTCCGGTCATTTTAAAGGTCGTCAATGATCCGACCGGCACGTATGCGGCAGGCACTACGCTGTATACGTTCAACGGCACAGGATCAATGCCGGCCGTAACATTTACCAACACTAACGCCATCAAAGGCACTGCAGGTTATGTGCAGTTGCAGCTAATTGCAGGTGGGTCTCCAATTGTAACACCGGAGCCGGGCAGCATGGCTGCAATGTTAAGCATGATCGGTGGGTTTTCAGGCATAATGCTCCGTCGCAGGAGACAAAAGCTAATATAGGCACAATGGCATAATATGGATATATCAGGGCGGGCACGCGTGTCCGCCCTGTTCCATGTTTATTTTAGGAACTAACGCTTATTGCTGCATAGCCGACTACTTGGTCGCTGTCGCCTGTAATATCTCCGGATGTGTAGTGAATCAATTTGCTCGCCTTGATCGCTCCGAGTTTTACGCAGGCGTCAATCATAACCGCTGCTGCTATCACTCCGCACATTGTAATGTCCCGTGAGTATACCACCTCAACCAAGCCGTGCGCGTCCAAGTTCAATATTTGCTTTATTGCCAGCGCATCTTTTGCATCGACTGCAGTTTTGGATTCGTAGTGCGTGAAATCACTGCTCGCAATAACAATTGCATTTTTACCGCGTATGGCCTCAGCGATTGCATGTCCCAAATCATCTACCATCGCCAGCGCATCACCTATATTCATGTGCGCCAGCGATATTGGCACAATGCGTATTGCATCCCCCGCCAAATATTGAAGGAACGGCAGTTGTACTTCTATGGAATGCTCTCTTGCATGCGCGAGTTCATAGGTTTTACAGTAATTTGAAATATTTTGTATAGCCTCGGCGATTTCATTATCGACATGAAGCGTGCCCAACGGCGTGACCCATTCGTCTTCGTCGCTCAACGCCGCCGCCGGGCCAAGCCCATAGTGGTTTGGCCCAAGTATCACGGCGATTTCCGGCATTGCGTCCGCTGCGAGGGCGTCGTATGCCCATGCAGCCGCTCCGCCGGAATAGACGTATCCCGCGTGAGGACTCACCAACCCCATTATATGTCTAGCTGATTTAGGAGTTTTTAATTCAGGCAATCTGCCTGGCCCGAACGTGCCCGTGAAGCAATCTTCAATTTCACTAATCAGTCCCTCGCGCGTGCCATTATAGAACTGTCCCGCCACAACCGGTGTTCGCGCCATGCGTTCCTCCTCAACACCTGCACTATTTATTTATATTACCCGTTGACAACCAATTAGTCCTCGGCTATATTCCGTATGGAGAGCAAGATAAGTGCCCATCGCTCTGCATGAGCATGTATTGTGCTAAAAGTTTGTTGGTAGTTTTGTGGTTGGTCGGTATGGGTATACGCCGAAAAGAGAGGCGTTCAGTTCTGATGCCGAGTGAAAAATACAGTATAATTGCTGAATTGACACCCAATATATGTTGTGCTATATTGCGAACAGAGAAACTAGCACATGCACTTCATAGATTGCGCTTCAACCATGTGTTTGGTGATAGAGCCAAGTAAAATTACCCGTTTCGGCGCAAACCGAGGTTTACCAAGGCCGATCTACTCATGAGCTAAAGCAATTGGCACGAAAATTGCAGATTAGTAAGTGCGAGAGATTTTCTAAGGAAACGCAGAGGTATAAAGGGGGAACGCGAAATTGAAGATTGCTAGCTTCAACATTAAATCATTAGTCAATTTAGGAGGAGGTGAAACAATGAAGAAGCTTTTCGTTTTAGGAATCATAGCGGTGATGGTAATGGGTATGGCGGTGTCCGCAAACGCTGCTATTGACAGCCTGTGGATGATGCAGTTGAGAGCCTATAACGGTGCTGCTACACCAATAGCGTGGTCTACACTCACCCTCGGAACCAAGGTTGGTGCTAGTGATGGTTACACCACTACCAGTAGCGAAGATGCTATTGCTGCCAACCCGACAGGCACCCCAGGGATGCTCGTCAGCAACATCGTTGCAAATCAGCTCACGTCGAAGGATGTTCGTTCGCCACTGGCCAAGGGTGAGACGAAGGTATGGGATCTCCTAATGTATGTTGTGGGTGACACATCCAATCAGAACATCAGGCTGGATGGGTGGATGGCTGCTAATGCCAACCAACTGAACGAGTCGACCGACGGTGATCCGAATATTACTCTCACTCTGATGCAGGGCGACACTGTTTTGTGGGCCGTGCCATACAACACAAGTGGCTCGCAGTCGGTACCAACGTTTACTACGCAAATCGCTTATACTGGTACACCGATTGCCCTGAAGCTCGTGGCCCAAACTGTTCCTGAGCCGGGCAGCATGGTTGCTCTTATGAGCGGTCTAGTTGGTCTGGTCGGATTCGGCATTCGCCGCAAAAAGTAAATCCAAACCAAGAATTGCTGAAATAACAGTTACTCTTGGTATCAATTGTGAGGCCGCCGGTCTTTACCGGTCGGCGGCCCTCTTTTTCTTTTCGAAATAGAACTTGAATAAAAGTGGAGATATAGAATTCAAAAGCCGCTACTTTCTTAGAGTAGGGCAAAGTGATAAAGTCCATAACGCTTGAGTATAGGTTTTTGTAAGCATCCGTATGGGCAAAATGATACCAAACTCGCACTCATCCCAATTTTATGAATTAGCAACGAGTGAAAATATTATCAAGTTGACACCCCATAGATCGCATGCTATATTGCGGTTGAGGGGCTTCAGAAAAAAGATGCATCCAAGGGGGAGGTAGATTCAATGTTCAAGTCTTATAATATTTCGAGAATGCTTAGTGGAGGTGAAAAGATGAAAACACTAGTTTTGACGCTTCTTTTTGTTATCGTAATTGGGGGTGCGTGCCTCGCAGAAACAGCGACGATTGACCTCTATACTGGGTGGAATATGATTTCGGCTCCGCTTGTTCCACTACAGCCTGATCCGATGGTCGTTTTTTCGAATGCCGCTGATGGTATTGATGGACTTTTGTCTCGATATGATCCGAGTCTCGGGGGTATTGGCTACGACTCACTTGATACGTCCCTTTTTGGCAATGTGCTACTAGGTGATGGTTATTGGCTGAACTCATACGCTTCTGGGCACCAACTTATCCAATATGAGGGTGTGGCCGATGGCGTTCCCGATGGTGACGGCAACAAGACAGATATGTGGATATCGCTTCCTGGTGCTGGAGAGCTGGGTGCATGGCACCAGATTGGTCAGCCATTTGCTCATGATACTCCAGTCGATCCGAACTATGATGGTACTGGCAGCGGTATCTACTTTACGGATGGGACGACACTCAAGACTTGGTCTGAAGCTGTAGAGGCTAACTGGGTTGATGCTAAAATCTCGGGTTACGATCCTGCAAGCGGAGGCATTGATGTTCAGTATGATGGTCTTGGCGGTGACGACACTCTCCGCGCAGGACGCGGATACTGGTTCCTCACATTCAGACCGAACCTTGCTATGATTATCCCGGCTGACTAGTTCGCCAAAGCAAAATTTGATCTGGCCACTAAGTGTTCTTGGGGTGCTTCCCCTTGGAATGGGTGGTTGGCTGAATAAGCCAACCACCCTTAATTTTTTGTCTATTGCCCGACAAATGTTTATCTGCCTCAGCGCTGGGGTAGGATGAGCCTATAAAATTGAGCGACATATTATACTTGTCCACTTGCCAAACAAGCAATTGTGAGGTATAACGCTAATATAGGATGCTCGAACTGTCGGCATCGAGAACGAGGTGAATGTGAGTATGAGATCAGCGATCTTTATATTCTTGATAGTGAGTTGCGTGTTATTGGCGTCTACAGCCTTTGCCACGGATGTAGACCCAGTGTTTGTCGCCGCCAAGGCGATAGGTGGCAGTGATCTGAATCAATATACCAAGGGTGTGGCTGGCGGATCGGGCCCCAATAATATAGGAATGCTGATAAAGGCGTTCGGCAAAGTCACCTATGTCGACACAACAAACAAATTTTTCTACATTGATGACGGCACAAACCGAACAGACGGCACCACTCGCACGAATGGCGGCATTGTATACGGCATTAGGGTCAGTTATGGCGGGCTAGCCGCTGGCGTTACAGAAATAACGCCACCCACGGAGAACGCCTACGTTGCGGTAACAGGCATCATAAGCACCTTCATGGTAGGCAATATGGTACAGCCCAATGTGCGCGCCAGGCAAGGCGACGACATAAGATATTTCTAAATTACTTGCGGGCGGGGTTCTTCGCGGGCAGATATATTATCTTTTCGCGAAAGGCCTCGCCCATTTGCATTATTGCAGGGACTGATGGCGAGAAAAAACCTCATCATCTATATCAGCGTAGCGCTGCTGGCGGTGTGTGCATTCGCATGGGCCGATGCTCCAATTTATAACCCCAGCTTCGAGCAGGGGCTTGCCGGTTGGAACACATATTTATATGAGCCTTCCGGCGGCGGGGATGGCATTGAGCCTATTGTCGGCTGTGTGGGTCTCACGCCCTGCAGTTTCACGCGTCTAGCGCCCTCAATGACCCCAGACGGCTCCAATGTATGCGGAATCGAATCCTACGAATCTACAGGCAATGGCGGCGTTTGCCAATCATTTGACTGGTCCGGCGGCCCTGCATCAATTACAGTCACAGCTCGCGCCTATTCACAAAAATACGACGGCACGCCTCTCGACAACGGTTGTCTGGTTAGAATGGGACTTGCGACTGGGGCCACTCAAGATAGATCTGCCGTCAGCACGTGGGTCAATTTCTCTTGGTCGAACAATTGGCTGCACCGCACAATCAGCATGCCTACTGCAGCGGGGACATACACGCTATTTATAGAGGCATATCAGCCGAGTATTAGCGTGATAATGTCCACTCTATGGGACAAGGTGGAGTTCGTCGCACAGCCTCCCATACTGGCCACAGGCGCGCCGACCGTCACCGCCAACGATCCGGCCCACCCGGACACATCCGTGACGATTAGCTGGACAACCGACATACCCTCAACTTCTCAAATTGACTACGGCCTAACTCCCAATATGGGATCAACGCAGACTAGCGAGACGCTTTCGACAAGCCACTCGATTACACTCACCGGCCTAACGCATTCGAGGCAATACCATTTCCGGGCCACGAGCACAGCCAATGGCTATGTCGATTGGGTCTCGGACGATCTTACGTTTACTACTCCAATTAGCTTTTCTAATATCGTCACAAAGCTCAGTTCTGATGGAACATCTCATATAATCAAGTGGAACACGGACGTGTCGGCGACTTCTCAAGTGGAATACTGGTCGGATGTTGATGCACATGTATTCACAACTGAAAACACCGCCTTGAGCACAACGCATGAAGTTTCGCTTGTTGGCCTTGTGCAAGGCCGCAACTACAGTTTCCGTGTGCATGGACGCAATCAGGCAAACAACTATTCGGACGCTTATTCAGAAATCGGCCGGTTTTGGACGCTTCCTCCCGTAAGTGTAGCGCTTGCAAATGGCGATTTTGAAGACACGCAAGGCGTTGACGGTCATAGCCTCTACCCATGGG
>JAEWSK010000251.1 GCA_023398345.1 Armatimonadota bacterium
CGTAAGAACAGTGTTTGTTCCAATTGCATGAGCATATAAAATGGGTTTATTGCCCGGCAGACAGTAGTCGAACGCATTTTATGCTTCTGACGAAAATTACAAAAGTCTACGTTCATGAATCGGGGGAGATTAGCAGTGAAAAACGAGAATGACGGAATGACGAGAAGGGATTTCTTAAAGGGATCGGTGGTGACGGCCGCAGCAGTCGGACTGGGCAGCATGGGTGTATTTTCACATGCAAAAGCAGAAATGATCGGCCCAAATGACACGATCAACACCGCACTAGTCGGAATAGGCAGCCAGGGCATCATTTTAATTGACAGATTGCTGAAAGTACAAAATGTAAAGCTGGTAGCCTGCTGTGATATTCGCCCAGGCGCGCTTGCAGATGCAAAAAAAACAGCACAGGACGCTGAGGGCTATAATGATTATCAACAAATACTCGAGCGCAAGGACATTCAAGCAGTAATACTTGCAGTGCCCCTTAAGATGCATGCGTCGATGGCAATAGACGCTATGCGAGCAGGTAAGCATGTGTTTTGCGAAAAAATGATGGCCTACTCCATCGAAGACGCAAAGCATATGGTGCGCGTTTCGAGGCAGACGGGCAAAAAGCTCCAAATTGGATATCAGAGGCGCTATGATCCCAAATATATACACGCCTACAAGATGGCTCAAGATGGACTGCTCGGTAAAATTACACATATTAACTCTTATTGGAACCGCAACGCAAGTTGGCGACGGGCTGTGCCCGCCGATTCAACCGAAGAGTTGACAAACTGGAGATTGTACCGCAGCACGTCGCAGGGTCTGATGTCTGAACTGGGAAGCCACCAAATCAATGTCGCAAACTGGATAACCGGCGAGACGCCGAATGCAGTCGTAGGCATCGGCGGATTGGACCATTGGAAAGACGGACGCAATATACTTGATAATGTGCAGGTTATCTTCCAGTATCCAGGCGGTTTGAAATACACCCTTCAGTCACTGACAACAAACCAGTACTGCAGAGAAACTGAGCATATTATGGGCACAAAAGGAACTATGGTTCTATCCCCATACACATGCATGTTCTACCGCGAACCTCACACTGACGAAGAAGTTTGGGAGAGCATGGCAAGCAAGTCCAAGGACGGAAAAAAATCAGGCATCATACTTGACGCAAGCAAGTCGCCAAGACTTGAAAAGGCCGCTGCAGAAGGCAAGGTAATCGAGGAACTTGAAAACCTCAAGAAAGATGCGTATCAGCTCGAACTCGACGACTTTTTCTTGGCAATTCGCGACGGACATGAGCCGATATGTTCAGGAAAAATCGGAATGGAATCATGCGTTGCTGCTATAAAGGCAAACGACGCGATGGATGCCAAGCAGTGGCTCGATATTCCATCTGAACTTTATAAAGTGTAGCTGCAAGCAGACCCTGCAAGAACTTATTTGGAAGATATTTGTATGTAGCGAAATAACGCCGGTCGCAATGCTCGTGTAAAAGGGCGCGGCTTACTTGGGCGCACAGTTCGTGCGCGTCAACCTTGGCAGGGAATCGATTGTGGACAAAAAAAAGGCCCCGCGCGATGCGTGGGGCCTTTGCTATTTTAAAACGCCGACGGGAATAAGTCGGCTACCATTTTAACGCGATTTTGCACTCGCCTGGAGGACACTGGTTTAGCGTCACATGGTATGCGCCGTTGATAATCTCCTGCTTGACGGTGCTATGCTTACCATCTACGACAATCTCCTTTGGAGATGCACGCAGAACAAGAGTGGTCTTGCGTCCGGCAAGAATATCAATTTCCGCACGCCCCGCTCCATCGATTAGTTTGCGAAGATAACTCACCCCGATCACATCGAAAAATTTTGAGCGCCGACCGACGACGCGCAGCACTCGAAATGACTTCGGCTGGATTTCAATGTCCGTTTGCCCATCGGGAAGAAACTTAAGTTCGCGACAATCCCAGATATTCGCTCGGCCAGGCTTGCTGCTTACTAACCCAGGCTTGTCTGAAAAATTTGCTATAGATATATAGTCGTGCTTATTGATATTCCAGAGAATATCATCGGTGCGCGGCTCAATTATAAAACCAGGGAAATTGACCTCACGCAGAGCATAACGCACCGCGCGCTCTGCAAAAGGCGCAGTTTCATCGGATAGTCCAAAACCGCAATACTGAGCGAGAGTCGCCCGGTCTCGCCACTCGGCCACTACGGGCATGTGCGAATCGGGTAAATCGACTTCATAAAGCACGCTGGCTCGCGAGCCAAAAACTCGCTTTACGTTCGCAATTGTTTTTGACGGAAGCGTCAGCTCATCACCAAAGAACGAGGAGCGCCTTATTCTTGACACGTCTCGCAGCTTTATCGGCTCGTCGGATATATACTGACCTTGATCTTCCTGCTTGAGGCCGATAAGCTCAAAGACGCCCGGACATGCGGCGCTGCCCGGACGAAGCCCAGGCTTTTCAATATCTGCAGAGAAGCCTTGACCGTCGCCAAATGCGATCAGCCCGCGCTTTTCAGCCCCTTGCCACCATCTGCTTATCGCCATCATCTGATCAGATGTCAGCGGGAAATGCTCGTCAAGAACCAGCAGTTGAACTTCCGGATGCCTCGCCAAGTCTTCTTCCAAAGTGTCGGCAAAAAATGTCAACATCGGCACGCCTGCCCCAAAATGCAGTCGCTTGGCTAACGCCCAATAAAACTGAAAGACAGTTTCGTAGGTGTAAGGCTCGGCATGGATAGTGCCGCTGTGCGAAAACACAAACGCCACCGGAGCCACCGGCTGGCCCAGCCTGCTTGCAAAAGAGGCCGCGTCGACCAGTGCGTCCATGTGCTTATCGTCTTCGCCGTAATTCTTTGGATACCAATGCCGCGTGAACCCACCGGGCACGCCAGCCAAAGACGCAAGCGTCGTATCCTTGTAAAAATCAGGCGGCATCAGCGATTCCGCTGGTACGGAATGCTCATTCGTAGGATTGCTGACACAGATGACGTCCTTACCCAGCGAGTGGGCAATTATCTCAGTGTAATATAGTTTTGGAGAGCTAGATAGATCATCGCCGGTGCGCATTGTGTCGCAGTAGATATTGTCCGGCTGCATGCGCACGACAATAATGTCGAGTTCGTCGATTTTAGATATACGCTGGATGGGACATGACGGATTGAGCGTGCCTTGCGGCGTGTTCTCAATTGTCGGTATGAAGAACCAGGGCATTACGCCCGCTTTCTTCGCGCCAACCGACTTTGCATGAACTACCAGTTCACGACAAAAATCTACGAGCGTATCTGCCTTTGCTTTTTGAACACGAAGGTAGTCGGTGCTTTCAATCCTTTTATCAGGATAACAAACACCTGGATGAGCCGACTTATACTCAGCATAAAATGGGTCATTTGAACCGGGTATGTCCACAGCATACATCGGCTCCTCAAAAATCACCCAATCGTAGCCGTATTGTTCAACGAAGATAGATGTTAGCTCTTTGAGGTAATCGCGCCAAGCTCGCGACGAAAACGACGCGAAGAAGTTGCGGCTTCCGCACATCTTGACTTCATTGTCAATATCGTGTTGAGCCTGTTCAATGCCGACTCGATCGCCGGCGCATATCGTAGTCTGAATTTGAATTGCAGACGGATAGCCTCTACGCTTAGCCTCAGAGGCAAATTCGATATACGCGGATTTATGACGCCCTATTACATCTTCGAACGCACCTGCGTAGTAAGCATTGTACGCGACATCAAACCCATATCGTTCGAGCGTCTCGAAATATCTCGATCTGGATTCAGCGTTCGAAACTGATTGTGGGCCAACAGGCAATACATTCATGGCGCAAGCCCCCTCTCAGAACGTAGATACCGTTCCACTAGCGGGTGCGAAACCACAGACGTCCATGCCTGATCACGATGCCAGAAACTGACACTGCGCACCAAAGTATCCCCCCTTGACATGTAAACTGTGTGCGACCAGTTGGCACAGTAGTCTGCATGCTACCCGTATTATACATTGTTGGGACTCTTATGTCTACTATATCTACCTCCTGTATTTGGCAATTCTCGACAGCAAGGTCTATTATCGATATATACTAGTCGCATTGCATTCTGTTTCTACATATTTCCCACTTTACGGAACGATTTTTGCCGATCCGTATAGGCATGCTCAACACGATTGATCTACATGCTCGACTTAAGCGCTTTTTATCGACAAAGGCTCACCTGCAACTAATAAAAGAGGGTGTAGATTCGCATGCCGGCAGGCTATGTTGGGCATTATTGGCAAGCAATTGCAAAGATAGAGCGATCATAATTGACATGAAGCCGGCTCGATGATAAGATAGTGGTGCAAGGTGCGGGAGTAGCTCAGTTGGTAGAGCGCTAGCCTTCCAAGCTGGATGTCGCGAGTTCGAGCCTCGTCTCCCGCTCCATTTTTTTACATGGCAGCATTGTTCTTTTGAGCAAAACAGTAAAGATCACTTTTTGTCTCATCCTCTTTCTCGCAATGAGCTTGCTCATGCTACGCCTTAATTCAAGCCTACCGATGATGAAAAACTTCTCAAGCATCACTAGCAGATAAGGCAGATGATTCAGCCGAGCATGCGGGGGTAATTGCAGAATTGGCGCAGCAGAAATGCCCTTCCGGACTATCCGCCTTTGGCTGTGGATGCCAAAAAGATAATTGCGAGTTTGCTGATGCGACTGGCTGTGGGTGCCCATTTTGAATCGGGGTGCTTATAGCGATAGGTGTCCAACGCCGTCGGGACGAGTATCATTGCGCCAATGAGACTCTCACTGCAGCCCAGTGAATCGGCCATTCCCTTTGTATCACGCTCGTTTGGGCCTGCTTGCGCAAACGCCGTTGCCGCATAGCCTACAGTCAGCCAGAAGTTAAATGCCGTTAGACCCTTTAGCGTAGGCTCGTCTTCTTTTATTAGATTTGGATGCGAACTCAGCACAAATTCGTTAATTATATGCTGCGCATTGAAGCCTGCTGAAGCGGTTATGTAGTGATCACGGTTCGTCAAAGGCTTGTTGGGCTGTATTGTAAAAAACGGGATCGGACCATAGTGTATGCC
>JAEWSK010000197.1 GCA_023398345.1 Armatimonadota bacterium
GCCTTGGGCAAATCGGCAAGACTAAGCATGCTGGCTGCATCGCAAAGCGCCGACGGCGGGTCAGGGTGAACTTCCAAAAACATCGCATCGATGCCGACAGCCGCGGATGCTCGCATTAGGTGCGGCACGAACTCGCGTGCGCCGCCGGACGCATTGCCAAGTCCGCCGGGGCGCTGCACGGATTGGGTCGCGTCAAAAACGACCGGACAGCCCAAATTTCTCATCGCGGGCAGCCCGCACATATCGACCACGAGCATGTTATAACCAAATGATGTGCCTCGCTCGGCAAGCATTATATTTTTGTTGCCGGTACTGCGTGCTTTCTCGACGCTGTTTTTCATATCCCACGCCGCTAAAAATTGCGCCTTTTTAATATTGACGCATTTGCCTGTTTCGGCGGCGGCCACAACCAAATCAGTCTGTCTGCACAGAAAAGCAGGTATTTGAAGGACATCAACCACCTCGGCGGCAAGCTTTGCCTGCCAGGACTCGTGAATGTCAGTTAGCACAGGCACATTCAATGCCGAACGCACACGCGCAAGTATTTCCAGTCCCTTTTCAATTCCCGGCCCGCGAAAGGACGTAACGGACGTGCGATTAGCTTTATCGAAAGACGCTTTGAATATATAAGGCATACCGAGATTTTGGGCAATCTCTTTTGCTTTTCTGCCAACTTCGAGGCAGAGTTCCTCTGACTCAATAACGCAAGGCCCCGCGATTACCGCCAGCGGATGCCCATCGCCTATCTTTATGCCACCTACTTCGGCAAAAACCATCAAATCACTCTCCATACTCATAGCTTGTAATTATCAACTATCTCTCGCACTTTGTCGATGTCACCCCACGTATCGACTCCCAGCGGCCTGTCGGAGACTTCGACCATCTTTATTCGATAGCCGTGCTCAAGGACTCGAAGCTGCTCCAATGACTCGGATTTCTCAAGCGGCGTCTGCTCCAACGACGCAAACTTCAAAAGGAAGTTTTTGGTGTAAGCGTATAGCCCGACATGGCCGTAAATCGGCGCGAGTTGTTGATCCGAGACAGCATTTGCAGCTTTTCGCTCATACGGGATCGGGCTGCGGGAGAAATAAAGGGCGTAGTTGTCGGTTGTGACGACGACTTTGACCAAATTTGGGTCTTTGGCGGACTCGCGGTCTATCGGCGCCATAAGGCTCGTCATTGTAACATTTTGATCTGTCGAAAACGGCTCCAACGCGCGCTCGATAGAATTGGGGTCAATAAGCGGCTCGTCACCCTGAACGTTGACGATCACATCGGCATCCAAATCGCGCGCGGCTTCTGCGAGGCGATCCGTGCCGGAGCGGTGCGCAGTCGATGTCATCATGGCGTCGCCGCCAAAACTTTCGACAGCGTCTATGATCTCTCTGTCACATGTCGCAACGATAACGCGCGACACGCCCGTTGCCTTGCTTGCGCGCTCGTATACCCACTGTATCATTGGCTTTCCGCACAAATCGATGAGCGGCTTTCCGGGTAACCGTGTCGCCGCCATCCGTGCGGGAATAATAACGACTGCATTCATACCAGGGATTCTAGCACAAAGACGCAATGGAGGGAAGCACTCAGCAAAGCATTACTGCGCGTAAAGTCGGTGCTGGGGCTATTAGAAAAAACTTATGCCGTCTCGTCGTATAAAAAAAGGTCGGTGCTGAGATAACGCTCGCCGGTGTCTGGAAGAATTACAACGACCATTTTGCCAGTATTTTCGGGACGGTTTGCAATCTGGATGGCCGCATATGCTGCCGCACCGCTCGATATGCCTACAAGCAGTGCTTCGTTCTTAGCAAGCTGACGAGCAGTATCAAACGCCTGGTCGTCGGTCACGGGAAAGACTTCATCTACAAGGGACATATCCAGCACACCCGGCACAAAACCCGCACCTATGCCTTGAATGCCATGTCTGCCCGGATCTTTGCCGGAAAGAACAGCCGAACTCGCCGGTTCCACTGCTACGACTTGCAGCGACGGTTTCTTCGGTTTCAAGGCGCGGCCGATGCCGGTAATGGTTCCGCCCGTTCCTACGCCTCCAACTAATATATCAACGCGCCCATCGGTATCTTCCCAAATTTCAACTGCGGTGGTTTCGGCGTGGGCTTTGGGGTTGGCGGGATTGTTGAACTGCTGGGGTATATATGAGTTGGGTGTCTCGGCGGCGAGCTGTTCAGCTTTGTCAATAGCGCCTTTCATACCGAGCGCGCCGGGAGTCAGCACAATTCGAGCGCCAAATGCGGCAAGTAGTTTTCTTCGCTCGATGCTCATAGTCTCGGGCATTGTTAATACGAGCTTATAGCCTCTGGCGGCGGCGACACCCGCAAGGGCGACACCGGTATTTCCGCTGGTCGGCTCGATTATCGTCGTTTCGCTATTTATTAGCCCTTGCTTCTCCGCCTCTTCGATCATATATAGGCCAACACGATCTTTTACGCTGCCCCATGGATTTTGCTTTTCGAGCTTGGCAACTAGATCGGCTTTGGTCGGCGTCTTTGCCAGACGCA
>JAEWSK010000094.1 GCA_023398345.1 Armatimonadota bacterium
CAACAACAGACAGCCACAGCCCTAAAAACACAATGCAAAACATAAACGCGTTGAAGTAGCGCGCATATATGCGCGCGGCATCGTCACGATCCGCCATTCTAAAAACAACCGCTGACCACGCCAATCCGATAGGTTCCATCACCAACCCCGGCATAACCATGCACAGTTTGTAACCCAGCGAATAGACCCCCAGAGCTTGCAAACCCCAATACGCCCGCAAAAAGTATCTGTCCCCAAAGTTGAGCACAAACATAGCAAACGAACATGGCACAAGCGGCAGCGAATACGCAAGCATCGCCCTAAGCAATCGCATATCAATATGCGGTCGCCATATTCGGCCAACTGCGACAATTAAAACTATAAGAGTAAGCAAAATGCCGACGAGATTGCTGACCATAACGCCCAACACTCCCATACGCAAGAAAACCACAAGGTAAATATTCATACAAAGGGCCACGAGCACTCGTCCCACGACTAAACTCGAATATAGCGCTGAGCGCTCGTGTATTCGCAAAACTGCCATTGGAGCTGCCACGCATAATTCCAAACCCATCGCAATCATCGCAAGCCGCAAACACAACGCATATTTAGTCGAGGCGAAAATCAATATTGAAATCGCCGTCGAAGACGCCGCAAGAAAAAATGCAGCCCCAAGCCCCACCCCTCCGGCAAAGGCAATCGCCGTATTTATAACCCGCGCATGCTCTTTTTCGCTCTTGGCATCCGCGTGAAATCTTATCAACCCCGATGCCACGCCCATACCCAAAATTAGCGCGATAATATCTGTCGTCCGACTGATAAGCTCCAGCACGCCATAATCGGACGGTCGCAAAGCGCGCGTGTATACGGGGATCATTAGAAAACCAATCACCTTCCCCGCCCACACGCCGGAGCCGTAGATTAGAGTGTGTTTTAGCAGTCCGCGAAAATCCAATAATCCGATCCTTATCTGCCAAACAGCGTCTTAACATAGCCCAACCAAGCCCGCTTATACGTGGGCAAGCAGCGAATAGCTGTCGCAAAACACTCCCGCGCTAAAATTGGATTGCGCTCCTCTGTGGCAATCAACCCGGCCTCATAAGCCCATGCACCCAAATTTGTTGAAAATAGACTCTTAAGCTGCGGATAAAGGCATTCGTATCTCGCGCGATGCTTTGTCCATGCCTTGACAGACTCAAATGCGACGAATTGTCGTTTGCATGAGTTACTGTCCTCGCGCCTGTAATAAACGGCGGCGATGCGTTTTGAAAACGCAAGTTTTCGGCGCTCCGCTATCCTAAGCCACAAATCGAGATCCTCGGCAAATTGAAGCGATTCATCAAAACCGCCAACATCATCCCAAGCCTCCCGACTCACTATCGCCGTGCTCGTCATTACAAATGACCGCGTAAGCAGCACGGGTATCGGATCCGACACGATCATTAGTGCGTCGTCATCCAAAGGCTCTGTCTCGATTTTAGAAAACTCCGCTCGACCGTCGAAATAACTGCCTAATAACTTGCCCGTCGACATATCCAACACGCCAGCGTCGGCAAACACCAATCCTATGCCCGAATTGCGCTCGAATAGCTTCATCCGACGCGAAAGCGAACCCTCTGTCCATATGTCGTCGGAATCGAGAAATGCAAGATAATCCGCCGAAGTCGCAGCGGCGGCTACGTTTCTGATGCCCGGCGGTCCGACATGCTCGCTGGCAATCACTGTGACATCGTATCGAGAAGCGACGCGAACTGTGTCGTCGGTCGAACCGTCATCGGCTACGATAACTTCCAGAGGCCGATAGTCCTGTGCAAGCGCGCTTTCTATTGAATGAGGCAAAATGCCTGCCCGGTTGTAACTTGGAATAATAACGCAAACAGTGCGTGCCATATGACGCCACCTAGACCAAAAGCCAACGCTTGTCGGATGAATGTCGCAGGGTGCGAACCGGCAAGTCGTCGTGTCTGATCGCGTCTCGGATGGGCATGAACTTAAAATCTCCAAGCAGAGCCGAGAGCTTCCGGGCATTGGAATCGATATTTACATACGACCTAAGCCCCATAGCCAGCCCCAACTTAACTTTGGGTATGCCTTCGTCAATTTCCCACGGGTGAAAATAAAACACAACCCGTTTGCCCGCTCGGTTTACTGCGCGCGTTATGCTGCGCACAATGCCGTACGGCCACAATCGAAAATAGCCGCCGCCCGCAAACGGCACACTTGCCCCCATAGTTGGCCACACTGTGATTGGAACCTCGACAATCGAGCCTGCATCGGTTATTACGTCTCGGCCTTCAAGCCATTGCCGCGACACGCCGTATCTGTCGTGACGAATGGGAAACATGCTCGAATCGTATGTAATGCCTTCTTTAACAAGCACATCCAGTGCCCACAGGCAATCCTCGGTAATTGAAAAAGACGCGGCCCGATGCCCATAAACGCGAATGCCCGCAGCATCTTCGATTGCGCAAATAGAGCGGCGCAGATCCTCGCGAAACTCATCAGGACTCATGTCATATATCAGCCGGTGCTCCCAGCCGTGAGTCGCAATCTCATGGCCGGCTTGGACAATTTGGCGTATCAACAAAGGACACCGCTTTGCGTTCCATCCGAGCACAAAAAAAGTCGCTTTTGCGCCCGCATCGTCGAGCATTTGCAGCATTCTCTCAGTATTGCGTATGAGCCGAAACTCGCAGTTGGGCCATGCCTCGCGCGGCACACGCTTTTCGAGGTTAGATACTTGAAACCAGTCTTCAAGGTCGATAGTAAGTATATTCATGTGCCTTTTATCATTGCCGGAATAGTCAACACTAAAACCTTAAGATCAGTTAACAGCGAGCCGCCATATATATAAAGCAAGTCGTATTTTATTTTTATCTCAGGATCAGTCGTATAATTGCCGTAGACCTGCGCAAGACCAGTGATGCCCGGACGGACTTGGTGGCGCGCGCTGTAGCCGGGAATGGATTTGCTGAAGCGCTCTACAAAGCATCTTCTTTCCGGCCTCGGCCCAACTACACTCATATCGCCGCGCAATACGTTCCAAAACTGAGGCGTTTCGTCAATTTTGAGTCTTCGCAGAGCGCGCCCGATTGCCGTGACCCTCTCATCTGTCGGGCATGAGAGAACCGGGCCGGTGTCGGCTTCCGCGTCGGCAACCATCGTGCGAAACTTCAGCAGCGTAAACTCGCTCCCGCCGAATCCCACTCTTTGCTGCCTGTAAAGAACCGGCCCCGGCGACGTCAGTCTCATAAACAAAGCAATCAAGGCCATAAACGGCAAACATACAATCAGTGCGACAGACGAAAACACGATGTCGAAAAATCGCTTAAAAAACCGCGTATATGCGGGTCTTTCGCTGTTTAGTGCGACTAAAGGGACATCGTTTACGCGCGAGAGCTTTGGGTTGCTAACCATCGTTTCATACACGCTCGGAACGAGCCTGATTCTGGGGTGGTCATTTCCATTTGCCGATATCGTCTCGGCCAGACGCTCTATCCAGCCAGGAATCGAGGCGACGATTATTTCATCAACACCCATCTGTTTGGCAATCTCGAACATTTCCGATGCGCTGCCAATCACGTCGGTTTCATTCAATGCATTCGCATCGTCTTCTGCCAAAAAACCTACAATTTCGTAGCGTGGATCTGCAGATGTTCTCAGCGTATCGGCGAGCGATCTCGCCTTGTCGCTAACTCCGACTACGATCACGCGCTTGACAGTAAGGTGCGAATTATTGTTTTTCACACCTGAGCCGCGACCGCGCCTTACGCCAGTCCGAGCATCGGAAACGCGTTTTATGATGGGCTGACGCAGAGCCGACATTGTTATGTCCTCCCCTCATCATCGAGCGCGTAGTCATCATCTACGTCACTTGAATCGGACATTATGTCGCGAGCAGCCACCAGATGCTCGTCCGGCGGTCTACTACGCCTAGGCGATCTTGTTCCGAGCACTGATGCCGTTGCGTAATAACGAGCATAATAGTGACAGCTATCCACCTCGGTAGGCGCAACTTGCGTCAACACCACTCCGAGTATGTTGGAATTGGCCTTGTTGAGCATCTCCTTTATTTGGAATTCAGAGCCGCGCGGCGATTCGTTGGCACGAACTACAACTATGACCCCATCCACTATAGACGCGACAACGGCTGCGTCCGCAAATACGACCGCACTGGGCACATCGACCAATATATAGTCCGCTATATTCTCAAGATCATCGATTATCTTCTGAAGCTTCACGCTGTGCAACAGTGCCCACGGATTATCTATATCCGTACCGGCCGTGATTATAGCCAACCCCTCGACCGACGTGCTTTTCATGCCCTTGGCTACTGTCGCACCGTTGCGCAAAAGATCAGCCAGACCATAATCGTTAGGCACGCGAAACAGTCTATGCAAACTCGGTCGGCGCAAGTCGGCGTCGATGAGAACCACTCTTCGGCCCGCCTGGGCAAGCGTGACGGCCAAATTGCAGATTGTCGATGTGCCACCTTGAGCAGGTTTTGCAGTCGCGACCATTATAGATTTCACGTCCCCACTGCGAGTGTCGAGCAAAATTTCCGACGCCAAAAATCGGTACGATTCGGCAAAAGGCGACATTGGCGAGCTTTGCGTGATAATCCGCGAGAACGAGCGATTCGTGCCATTGGCTGGAATCATTGGGATAATGCCGGAGACGGGCAATTCCAATAACTCGGACGCATCAGACGCGGTGCGCACGCGCGTATCGAGCGCTTCGACCGTCACCACGACCCCCAATCCAACGATAAAACCCAACACAATTCCACTGAGTATAAGCTGAACAAGCGATGGCCCCGCTCGCAGCGGCCCATTTGCGGATCGGGCGGCGTCTATGAGCTTGATTGCACCCACTTCGGCGGCAAGTCGCTCATTTATACGCGCCGTGTGAACTTGCGCAGAAATTGTCTCGTATCGCTTCGCGGCCTCGTCGTAGGCGCGCTGTCTGCTGGAAAGCTCAAGGTCAATTGACGAATATCCGCCCATCTTCGATTCGCGCGCGCTAATCAAACTGTCCAACCGCATCAGCCGTGCGCTGCCCGCTCGAATATCGGCTTCGAGGTCGCTTATTTCCGCGGTCACTTTGCTATAACTTGGATCGGCTACAATGCGCACAACCGGCTCCGATCGGCTCTGCAATCTGTCTATTTCAGCTTGCGAGGCGGCAATTTGCTGCTTGAGCTGCTTTATGTGATAGTAATCATCAGTGTATGTTTGGCTTAGTTTGACTACTTCAGCTCTGGCTTGACCAATCGACGCTCTTAGCGAATCGATTGTGGCAACTGGCGGCTCGCTCGAATGCACTGCAACAGTCGGCAACAACAGACGAACTTGTGATTTGCGCGCAGCAAGCCTAGTTGTAATGTCTGCAAGGCGCGCGCGCATTTCGTCGCGTTCTGATCTGAGTGGAGCGAGTTCGCCAAACGCCGCGTTTATCTCGGCAGGCAAATCGGCAATTAAGTTCCGCTTGCGAAATGTCGCCAACTCGCTCGACGCGACATCGAACTGCGCCTTGGACTTTCCCATTAGCTCATAGAGAAACTCGCGAGTGCGCGCGGCCTCCCGATGAGAAACTTCTTCTTGAAGCTTTATAAACTCATCTGCCCAGGCGTTTACAACATCGACGGCAGTGTTTGGATTCGGCATTCGCACGGTTATTCCGATCATATCCGTGCCGATTCCACTTTCTGCGTTATAGATCCTATCGCAACTCACAGCGCGCATGAGCGACTCGGGGCTGATATGAACGCGAGTCGAAATTTTTTCGGCGATATTGCGGCTCATTGCAAGCACGACCAGATTCGCCACCCTACTATCGCGCGAACTTGCCGCCACATCCGACACTCCGACAACCGAATCGGTCTGCGGTTGCAAATTCTGACGTATGACTGACTCCGACGGCAGCAGTGTTGAAGTCGCTACGTAGTATTTGGGCAAAAACAAACTGACAATAATTGCTCC
>JAEWSK010000102.1 GCA_023398345.1 Armatimonadota bacterium
ACACAGGACCCCGAACTGCGAAAGCAGTTTGCCGGCAAGCCGGAACATGTTGTTAATTTCATGTCGTTTATTGCAGAAGAAGTCCGAGAGCATATGGCAGCATTGGGCTTCCGAACATTTGACGAGATGGTCGGGCATTCGGAATTGCTCAGCGTATCGGCGCGAAAAAATGACCACTGGAAAGCAAAGGGCGTTGATCTGTCTTCTATGCTGGAAAAGACGAGTCCTGCATTTGAGTTTGACTGCGATCCTGAGACAAGTTGGATAAACCTTGAAAACACTTTGGACGTGAGCAAACTGCTCCCATTGTGTAAAGATGCCATAGAGACCGGACAGCCGGTCAGCGGAGAGTTTGACATCGTTACAACCCAGCGCTCGGTCGGGACAGTTCTGGGCAGCGTAATTAGCCGACGCCACGGCGAAGAAGGTCTGCCGGATAAAACCATCCAACTGCATTTCAAGGGTTCTGCCGGCCTTAGCTTTGGAGCATTTGTGCCCAAGGGAGTGACACTCACTCTGGAAGGCGATGCAAATGACTACTTTGGCAAGGGCCTGTGCGGTGGAAAAATAACAGTCTATCCGCAGAAGTCATCTCAACTTAATGCCGCGGAAAATGTAATAATCGGCAACACGGCTTTCTACGGAGCCACTGCCGGTGAAGCATTTATCAGCGGCGAGGCAGGCGAACGATTCTGTGTAAGAAACAGCGGAGTTACTGCAGTAGTTGAAGCTGTTGGAGACCACGCCTGCGAGTATATGACCGGCGGAGTTGTTGTAGTGCTGGGGCCTACGGGCAAAAACTTCGCAGCCGGTATGACCGGCGGGCTGGCATATGTCTACGATCCGACAGGAGACTTCCTGCCAAAGTGCAATTTGCACGGCGTGCTGCTTGGGCGCGTAGAGGACTACGATGAGATCAAGCGCGTCCATGCGCTAATTAAAAAGCATCTCGAACTGACCGGCAGTAAAGTCGCGGCAGACATACTCAACCGATGGGAAGTTACACAAACGAGCTTTGTTAAAATACTGCCTGCGGACTACAAGCGGGTGATGGATATAACGCGCAAAGGCGCACGCAAAGGCCTAACTTCAGAAGAAGCTATACTTACTTCGTTTGCAGAAGAACGGAGCACGGTGGCTTAGATCGAGCCGGAAAGTAGTTAAAGATATGGGAAACAAGTGCGGTTTTTTACTATATGAGAGAGCGCTGCCGAACGATCGTCCTGTAGATGAGCGAATAAAGGATTGGTCTGAATTTCGCGGAGAGCCGTCCGAAGAGGCAATGCAGACACAAGGCGCAAGGTGCATGGACTGCGGCGTGCCGTTTTGCCACACGGGGGGGCTGTTGGGTCGGCAGTTCGCAGGCTGTCCAATACAGAACCTAATTCCCGAATGGAATGACATGGTGTATAAGGGCCTTTGGCAGGAAGCATCGACAGTGCTCCTCAAGACAAATCCGTTCCCGGAATTTACCGGAAGGGTCTGCCCTGCGCCATGTGAGGGATCATGCACAGTCGGCATGAACAGAAGCCCCGTCACTATAAAGTGCATAGAATCAGCAATAGTTGAGCGCGGTTTTCGCGAGGGTTGGGTCAAACCCGAAGTGCCCGCAGTGCGCACCGGCAAGAGCGTGGCCGTTATAGGAAGCGGCCCATCGGGGCTGGCGGCGGCATGGAAGCTGAACCGGCTTGGCCATAAAGTTGTTGTGTTTGAACGAAGCGATAGACCTGGCGGACTGATGATGTACGGCATCCCCAATATGAAGTTGGATAAATCAATTGTTATGCGCCGAATCGAGCTGATGAAAGCCGAAGGCATCGAGTTTGTAATGGGACTCGAGGTCGGAAAGCAAAAACCCGCCAAAGAGCTTTTGAGCGAGTTTGATGCTGTAGTGCTTTGCTGCGGCTCAACGAAACCCAGAGAACTGCCCGTCGAAGGCCGTGAGCTCGATGGCATACACTTTGCAGTAAAATATTTAGCCGGCGCAACCGCAAAGCTGCTTTCGGGTGAAGATCCTGCTGATGCTGAGATCACCGCAAAGGAAAAAAATGTCGTCGTCATCGGCGGCGGCGATACTGGCACTGACTGCGTCGCAACTGCGCTGCGCCAGGGCTGCCGGAGCGTTACACAACTTGAAATAATGCCTCAAATGCCGGCGGAGCGAGCTGCAACCAACCCCTGGCCGGAGTACCCGGCTGTGCTGAAGACCGACTACGGCCAGACCGAAGCCGCCGCTGTATTTGGTGCAGACCCACGACATTATTTAATATCTACGAAGCGATTTACAGGCGAGAACGGCGAAGTTCGTGCAGTCGAAACCGTGCAAGTAAAATGGCAACTAATCGACGGGCGAATGACGCCCGTGGAAATACCGGGAACTGAGAAGACTTTTGAAGCTGAACTTGTCCTTCTGGCGATGGGTTACACAGGCTGCGAGGATAGCATACCTGAGCAACTTGGCCTGCAAATCGACGCAAGAGGCAGCATAGCAGCAAAAGAAACAGACTATGCCTCGAATATACCGGGAGTGTTTGCGGCAGGAGACGCGCGGCGCGGACAGTCTTTGGTAGCATGGGCAATTCAAGAGGGTCTTAGCGCAGCGCGAAGCTGTGATAGATACCTTATGGGCGACCGCTGATAGTTACGGCTGGATATATAAAATGTTACGAATAGAGGCAGTATAATGCAGAATTGACTCTGTGTAAACTTCCTCAATATACCGCGAGCTTAAAACCAATCTGACTCGTCTTTGCGGCAGCGACGGACGAGTCAGATCATTTTAATCCACACAAAACAGCAACTGCACCAAAACATGCAATTCTTTTGCTACTCATCCTAAAGTTGACATATTTTGTCACTAGGTTCTGCTATAATACTTCAGATAACAACCTCATGCATATTATCGGAGATTATTAAAATGCATGTAAATGCCGCTGATGAATGTACACGCACACTATGGGCAAAGTCTGATCCATATCATCCGCTTTGGTGTCATTTGCTCGATACCGGAGCAGTCTGCAATTTGCTTATAGAAAGCCTCGGAATTGTAATGGAACTGCCACAAAAATGGGCTGTCTTTCTTGCTGCCGCGCACGATATAGGCAAGGCCGACCCAGAGTTTCAGATACATCACAGCCAAAGTAAAGAAACTCTAGCTTCACGCGGGCTTCCATTTTTTGCAAATATGAGTTCAGGGTTCAGGCATGAGGCCAGATCCGGTGAGTGGATATATGAGTATCTGACATCAATTGGATGGGGCAAATACGCCGCGTCTGTAGCCGAAGCATCAGCCTGCGGTCACCATGGCAATTTTCATCCAAAATCATGTGGCAAGGATTCAACAGGCTATTTGCTATGGAAATCTCAAAGAGACAAATTAGGTGGTATGATTGCAGCGGTTATTGGGATAAATGACGAACCGTTTTGCTGCAGCGAGTTTCTCGATGCGAGCATTACTGGAGTATATTTGGTCGGTCTCACAGTGCTTTCTGACTGGATCGCATCGAACGCAGAACTTTTCCGCTTTACGCTCCTAGATACCAACACAAACCCTTCACAATACTGGCTGCAGGCTCAAAACGAGGCTGTTCGGGCAATAAATGCTCTCAAATTGAATCCGAACACTAATAGTTCTGATTACATGAAAACACCATTGTTTTGCGATATGTGGCCTGATATATGCGAACTCAAACCGTCCCAGCGTGCTGTTGAATCCGCATGTTTGAGCGGTATTGCGCCGGGGCTAGCAATTATCGAAGCTCCTATGGGCGAGGGAAAAACCGAGTCAGCGATATATCTTGCTGAGTACTGGAAGGCGCAGTGCGGGCTGCGCGGCACATATATCGCCCTGCCGACTATGGCAACCAGCAATCAGATGTTTGGTCGATATGAGAAGTTTCAAAAAAAGCTGCTATCTAGTGAGTCGTCGCCAAGATTAGTTCATGGAATGGCATGGCTTATGGATGATGATGCTCCTGAGTATGACTCTGAAGTTCATGGAGAGGATGCAAAAGAAGAACGGCTGCTTGCGCGAGACTGGTTCAGACCTTCAAAGCGGGCACTAATTGCTCCGGCAGGGGTCGGAACAATTGATCAGGCCTTAATGGCCGCTTTGAATGTGAAGCATGGATTCCTTCGACTGCTGGGATTATCGGCCAAGGCATTAATTATAGACGAAGTGCATGCATACGATGAATATATGACGACAATTCTCGAATGCCTGCTTAAATGGCTGCGAAAACTCCGAGTTCCGGTGATAATGCTATCAGCTACACTTTCTTATCGGCAGAAAAAAAAGTTAATTGAAGCATATGGCGGCAATCTGCCGGAATGTGATGCGTCGGCTGAGCCTTATCCGTTAATAACTTTCCTGACCTTGGACGGTGAGATGCAGTGCGTAAAGGTCGAAAAACAGCCTGCAAGATCGATTCGAGTCGACAAGCGCGAAAGCCTGATGGATGATGCCAACAAAACCGCAGCGCTCGCAGTGCAATTGGTGAAAAACGGCGGGTGCGCGTGCGTTTTGGTAAATACCGTCAA
Source organism: Armatimonadota bacterium (assembly GCA_023398345.1). Taxonomy (GTDB): domain Bacteria; phylum Armatimonadota; class UBA5829; order UBA5829; family UBA5829; genus DTKD01. Next base: position 4,540 of record JAEWSK010000102.1, read on the forward strand.
GCAAGCACAGAATGTATTTAATGAGCTTGAGAAGTTTGATGGTCAGCGATATTTGTTTCATGCTAGGTTCCCTGCCTGGCGGAGAAACGAGATTGAAAAGCAAGTTGTTGATATGTTTGGAAAGGACGGCTTTGAGGGTGGTAGACGGCCGAAAAAAGCAATTCTTGTAGCTACGCAAGTAGTTGAGCAGTCTCTTGATTTAGACTTCGATGTGATGGTCTCCCAACTTGCTCCAATTGATTTGCTACTGCAGCGCGCAGGAAGGCTCTGGAGACATAAAAATATCGGCATCTCTCGCTACGGCCTGGATGAAGCGATGTATGTGCTTCTGCCGGATGGCGGATCGGATAGTTTTGGCGGCTCTGAGTGCATTTACAGCAGATCGGCATTGCTGCGTACGGTGGCAACACTGAAAAAGCGGGATATGTTTTCGCTGCCTGAAGATTTTCGTCCATTTATTGAAGACTGCTATGGCGATGGGAGTGTCATGAATGACATGCATGCTGAACGCGAGGCAGATATTGAGCGTGACCTAAAGAGGGATTTGGATGCGAGCAAGGCATCTGTCTGTTTAATATCAGAGCCCAACCATCAAGATTTTGCACTAGCTAATATGACAGGAAAGCTATATAACGAAACTGATGATGCGACCAGAAGCTATATGGACGCAAGAACACGCCTGGATAGAAAAACCTGCTCGGTAATTATCCTCGAAGACCCAGCATTGATAGAAGTAACTCACAAATCAAAACCGCCTCAAAAAAAAGTTATGAAAGATCTCTTCTTGTGTAAAGCAGATATTCCCGCGTATTGGATTAAGGATGCCGTTAACATTGATGGCACGGTTGCATTTCCAGCAGGGCCAAAGTGGTTGCGCAATGCAATACCCATCCCGATGAAGTCTGGAGAGTGGCAGGGCTTGAAAAACGGCAAAGTTTACAGGATAACGTTCAACAAGTTACTGGGGCTAGAGGAGAATGTCACCCGCCGGGCTAGACTATACCAGTGATAGTCGGCATAAGTAGTCCACCAATGTGCGGCATATCTATACCACCCGCAGCCGCCCTATGTAGACCACCCATAGCCGCCATGACTATACCACTTTGAGTTTCGTATCCGGTTGCCATTGACCGCCTTTCTGACGGACACTTGTTCCATCGGGAGGGCAAGGATGGAGAGACTCAGAGTGCAAATTATTTTGGACATCATTTACCGGCTGCGTGCCGGTCAATCTCAGCGTGCGATAGTGCGAGATTTGGGATATGCTCGAGACACTGTTCGCCGCTATGCGAGGTAGGGGGAGAAGAT
>JAEWSK010000120.1 GCA_023398345.1 Armatimonadota bacterium
GATGGCAAAACTACTGACGATAAGTACTTCAATGTGTCCATTCGCGAAACTAGCGCAAACAACTTCGAAGCGAAATTCGACTACTATCGATTCGACACGACAAATAAGTTTGCCAGGCTCGGCGGATCGAGCCTCAAAATTGTAGTCGCTAGTGACTGCTCCGCAACAGCGCGAGTCATCGGTGAAGGCGAGGTGCTCGTGGACAACAAGCCCAAAAAGCAAGAACACGATTTGACCGAATCGCTGACATTGTTGAGCCAGGAGCAATTGCAGGCGCGCGGAGAAGGCGATTTAAAAATCTACGGAATGCCTCTTGGAATTGGAAAGCTCGGAAAAGTGCAAGACGACCAGAGTTCATGGAAAATCACGAACGGCGCATTGAGTATCCAGCAGAGCTTAAGCATTGTATTTAAGGCCCTTTGCTTCAGTAAATCATTTAAGATAGAGGCAGACTACGCCGCAGTGCGCGGCAGCGATCTCTCAAACTTAATTAAAAAGCAGACGGCAAAAACGACGACTGCTGGCGGCTAGGCACGAGAATACATATCGAGCATTTTGTGTCGCGTTTGCGACAATATGCTGGTTTGCTTGACAACAAATCCTACATAACAGATTATTACGACAGTATTACCCCAACAATGGGGATCAAGGAAACCACATGAAGCTACAAAAATGTTTTTTGCTAATTGCGGTTATTTTCGTCGTAACGGCGCTATGCGCAGCCGCATCGCCGGATAGTCCAAAACTGCCGTCGACACTCAACTTTCAGTCGCTAAACGAGATCGGGGTTCCATCTAACGAGACCGAATGGGCTTTTGAAATGTCCCGGCTCGACATGGCGATTTGTTCAGACCACTTGAGCGGACTTCGGTCTCGATCCACTAGCATTTACTTGCTGCAATATATGCTGCTGCACACTGTTTTAACAGACGACACAGTCGAATTGAGCAATTTGTCATCATGCGCATCCGCCAATGGCTACGACGCCGAATCTGCGTTTTTACATTTCTATGATGATACAGTTGTAACTTATGCTGACGGCTCCAGCGAGACAATTAAAGGATACGGCGGCGGGACTGCGTCCACACTCAAAGACGCGCGCGTCAAAAACCATATATGGACTTCCTACAGATACATATACAATTTGCACAGCCCGCTATTTCAAAAATTCAAAGGCCAGCAATTCCGCAGCGTGATAACATCGGGCAATAAACCCGACGGGATATTTATCGATGAGGTAAGCCCGGCGGCGAGCTACTTCCCCACTATCGGCAGCGGCGGTCGAGTGATAGAGTACGACAACAAAACGCCGTCGCAGTTTGCATCTACATTCCAATCGGACACAACTACAGCGTTTGCAGCCGTCAACGCAGCAATGGGCACCGATCATCCGACATACCCCGGCGGCGACAGATTAATTTTGCCGAATGTCGCAGAGTATGTTCAAATGTTTGCAGACTTAGGCACAAATGGAGCGGACGGCATTCTCACGGAATATTGGATGCAGGTATGCCAGCCAAGGGTAATCGAGGCATGCGACATTGCCAAACAGCTTGCAGGAAAAGGCAAGGTGCTTATTTTCTCACAAGGCACAGCCGACCCGGAGATTTCTGCACTAAGCAACTATACATCTGCGAAGGATCGCCACCAGATGTTTTCCCTGTCCAACTACTGGCTTGCAAAGCAGGGCATTTATACATACTACCAGCAGAAGGCCGGGTCAAACTCGCCTTCGCTGAGTTCATTTTGGTGCAAAGCTCGTGAATTCGACATCGGCACACCAGTCGATGCGCTGTATTCGGTGTGGAATACCGGCACAGACTCAGCCAACCAAAACTTTACAATCTACAGGCGGGAATACACTAAGGCACTGGTGCTTTCGAGGCCAAAGATCGGTTGGGAATACAGCGACTATGCAACACAATCTCCGCATTTCGATCTCGGCGCCGCATATAGACTTCTTCACGCCGATGGAACACTCGGGGCTGAGATAGGCAAAATTGGCCTTGCGATGGGAGAAGCTGTAACGCTTATAAAAACCGACTCAGCCGCACCATCCGACACCACAGCGCCAAAAATATCAAACGTCACTTCGAGCAATGTCGGCTCGGTGTCTGCAACAATCGCATGGACAACCGATGAGTCCGCAAGCGGCACTGTCGAATATGGCACAACTACATCGTACGGATATTCCACGTCAGCTTCGAGCCTTGCAACCAGTCACAGCATCATCCTGCTTGGGCTATCCGGCGACACAACGTATCATTACCGCGTCTCGGCAATGGACGCGGCCGGAAACCGCTCCGTATCAACCGACTATACGTTCACCACACAGTCATCTTCAGGCGGAGAGGCATCTTCGACCGGATATATAAAGCATTGGGCGGCATTGGGCGCATTTGCATACACCAACGGAACAGGTCATGACACTGACTATATCGGTGAAACAACCGTACACCCATCCATTGGCGAAAGCACAGCATCTAAGACATGGACCGACTATGCATCCTCGGCCGACATGCTCGATCTCGGCGCGATATTCACTCCAAACACTTACGCAATCGCATATCTCAACGTCTACATACATAGCGAAACACAACGCAATTGCCAATTGAGAATCGGTGTGGACGATGCAGCGAAGGCGTTTCTTAACGGCGTTTTAGTAATTAACGACACCGGCTACAAATCCAGCGATCCTGACACGAACAAGGCTGACGTAACGCTAAACGCCGGGTGGAATCAACTTTTAGTCAAAGCAGAAAACTTCACCGTCGGATGGACGCTCTACGCTCGATTTACAGACACATCCGGTAATATCATCCCTCAACTCACCTACCGGGTGGACTACCCCGTAACGGTGATCGGGGGCACGCCGAAACTTGCCGTAACTATTAGCGTGGACAAGACTACAGCCAAAGTGGGCGAGCAATTGGTCTATACAGTCACCTACACAAACAGCGGCGACGGGTCTGCCACTTCTACAGTGATAAAAGCCGATGTCGACTCTCATGTAAACTTTGTCAGCGCGACAAACGGCGGCGTCTACGACGAATCTATAAATGCAGTCAAATGGACTATTGGGACAATTGGCCCCGGCACAAGCTCGTCATTAAATTACACGGTGACGGTGAAATAGAATTATTTAACAAAAACAAAAGACCGGCCTTGAAAAAAACAAGGCCGGTCGAGCATGTTCGTGTGCGTGATTTGCCGGTTCGGTTTAGAACCGATACCCGATTTCCACGGCGGTCATACCGTCCTGACCGGGATTTTGGCCCGCAATAAAACGAGCCTGGCCGAACAGATTGTTCGTTAAATCAATACCTATTCCCCCATCCCAAGCAAACGCGGTTCCCTTGCTTACCTTCATCACGGTGACATCATTCGACGCATATCGTATACCCAAACCCATCACAACAAACACCCTATAGGAACTTATAATAGATGACACTTTGTAGTTTACCGTAAGCACTCCCAAATTCACGTCCTCTCCGTCGTTTCGCTTTAGGCCGATCCAGTCTCCAGACAGACCAAATGCCGCCATATCGCCAAAAGCAGGCTCGGCTGCACCAAACCAACTGAAGCTCACTGTCGGACGTGCCCCGTCCTGCAGATCAGAGTTAACAGAAAATGCCGCACCAGCCGAAATTGAATAGTTCAAATCCATATCTTCGGGTGTAGGCATGGCGTTGTAAGCATGAGCAAAACCCGCACAGCCAAAAGCAAACGCAAATGCAATAATTCCAATCAAAACAATACGATTTTTCATGTGAACCCCTCCCGACAAAGCAGCGTGGAAACATAATAAGATACCTTTCCAAGCAAGCAGTGAAACGTGCGGCCATAATTAGGCCCAATCGGACTAGCGACCTTGCAATCTATGCTTGTTGTTTTCTTGTGTTTGAAGTCTGAGTGGTGAGAATTGCCGCAAAAAGTCTGAGGCTACAAAGCACTAGATGATGCTCGCAATTTTTGACACCCTCGCCGATAGGATGGTATAATTCAAATGGATTTGGGGCTGTGGCTCAGTTGGGAGAGCGCTTCCCTCGCACGGAAGAGGTCGTGAGTTCGAATCTCATCAGCTCCACCATTTATAAAAATCCTATACTAAAAAGCTCCGTTTTTATAACCGGGGCTTTTGTCTTTTTATAGCCCTCTGTTTTTGGGGCAAAAATCACACCCTCGCATAGCGTAATAGATCTTGCAATACACACCCCTCAAATTTGCTTTTTATGTTGTATACTTAAGTAAGCAAACAGCCGAGTTAATTATGATACATCTGGACATGTTTGCGCATTGAACCAGAGGAGGAGAAGAATAAGATGAAACTCATAACTACGCTTGCAATTACGTTCGCTATTGCGTTTTCAACAACAGCATTCGCGCAGACGCGCACCACCCCGGTGGAGATAAAAAACACTCCGACTGTGAACGTAGCAAATACGCCGAGTGTAACCTTAGTTAACACTCCAAATGTTGCAGTAACCAATACTCCGAGCGTGAACGTCGCAAACACCCCTGCTGTGACTGTTAGCAACATACCCAGTGTTGTGGTAAACAATCAACCCACAGTCAAAATAGATGCCACTGCAAACACTGTCACAACCCCAACTATCAGCAGCGGCATTCGATTGTGGAGCAGTGATTTAACTATGGCGAATAATAGCTCGGCTTCATGCAGTCAGTTTACATGCACTGGATATAGAGAAGTGCGAGCGGCAATAAAACTAACAAGCGCTCCGTTAGATCCTGCAAACCTAAAAATTTATATTGAATGCGAAGGCACGCCAAGCGGTGGAGGCACTCTGTTGGGACATGTGACATTTGTCACTCCCACAGATCCGATTGTGCAGCACTGCAATTTTGTTCAAAGCTCAAGCATGTGCATTTTTGTAGCACCTGTCATCAGCAACAGAATGTGGTTTTACATTACAAACAATTCAGGCGGATCCATAACGATAGACAGCGACAGAAGCTGGGTATGGCTCGTCAACTAGCGATTAAGGCGGATATTATATGAAACTAATAATTGTCACTGCGTTTATATTGTGCTTGTTGACATCGGCGTCGACATGCAATGCGGCAACCGCCTACACCGATGCTACATCGTTTAATACTGCGATAGCCAACTGTAACTTCAAGTGGACATACAGCTTCGACTCACTCGCATCGGGTGACAGCGCTGCATCTTGCGGCATGATAAGTGTTTGCGCACAGGGCCTTGCGTCTGACGGTTCGACATCCAATAGCCTGGAGTTGGTCACGACAAATGCCTACTCACCGTGGTCATCACCAAACATGGCGGGGGCCAGTGGGTCAGAAAATCAATTTCTGGCGGGTAATTCGGATCAAATCAAATTCACTTTTGCGCATCCCGTGCATGCATTTGGCATGTATTTAATTGGCAACCCCAGTCCCACCGGTTCTCCGGCAATACCATTCTGGAAAATGCATGCAAACAACTCATTGGGCTTCGACGCATACAGTGCGACTGATCCGCTTATAACCATAAGTCTGGGAAATGACTTGTATTTTTTGGGAATAGTCTCACCACACGATCCGTTTACTGAAGTTGATCTGTACTCTGACAATGATATAGCAGCAGTCTACAGCTTTAATTTTGATGACATCACCGTCGCAGCTGACGCTCAAAATGCGTCCTTGTCAGAAATAAAAGGGATGCAATCTGGAGACGTTGTAATCTCGAACGTGGTTGTGACTAGAGTTCATTCGAACAGATTTAATATTGAAGACCGGAATCGCATTGCTGGCATGGCTATTTTGGGCAGTGGAACAACCAGAGGCAAGGCAATTTCTCTTTTCGGAACAATTGAGAACACTGCCGACGACGAGCGCGTGCTTAGACTGGTCCAAATCCTAAACGAGACCGATTCGACCGCTCCTGATCCACTTGGAATGATTGGAAAGGCAGCCGGTGGCATGTCTGATCGCGGATACCAAGTGGGCTGTGCGGGCAGCATTGGCCTAAATAACATCGGGCTTGATATTGTGATCTGGGGCAAGGTGACTGGTTTCGACGACAGCAGAAGCCATTCGTGGATTACAATCGACGACGGTTCAGGCCGCGACAGCAAAATGGGAACGCTTGGCGTGAAAGTAGAGGGGCCTGGCGTATGGGGAAGCGGCAGATACATCGGCGAGACAGTAAGAGTCCAGGGATCATCCTCTTTGTTTAAACAAGACTCTAACCACTATCCAGTGATCCGCATAGCTGATCCGGATGACATAAAACATATATATTGAGCATTGACGCTTTGACTATTTGTTCAGCTAAGTAAGGTAAACGTCAAACTGTGCAAGGAGTTATGTGACTGTGCGCGGGCGGACTCGCTTGTCAGGTGGGCATTGCCTCATCTGCCATTTGGGGCTTCATGGCCGTTTGAAAGTAATGCTTTAGCTCCAGCAGTCCACAATGGTCAAAGCCTTTGCTTTCGAGGAATTAAAGAAGCTGGTTGATGGTGGTCTTTCAGTTTTTGATGATACGCCATAATAATTGGCGTCGGATTTCGTGTTCAAAGTGGTGGGCGGTACAAGATTCGAACTTGTGACCTCTTCGGTGTCAACGAAGCGTTCTCCCCCTGAACTAACCGCCCAGATGCAGACATTATTATACAGCCTAGCGCGCACATTGTAAATAGTCTGCATTGCCTCACAATAAAGTTGCCAGAAGTTATTGCAGTCAGATAATTACGCGGCTGTCGATATAGTCATAAAACTCCAAATTGGTGCATTCGCCGTGGTCGAGCACCATTCGAGAATATGGCCCGCCACTGACATATGCCAAATGGCTTTCGAGCGCACACTGATCCTGCTTGCGGTCGATTTGCAGCATATGTCGAAGCGAATCGTCCGGCAATCGCCCTTGCATATCTTCGGGAATAGCACAAAGATACGCAAGATCGACGGCGTCGTCTATAGTTAAATCAATGTGCTCGGAGATCAATTCACTAATGTCTGAGTCTTGATCGGCGTATTGGGGCACGTATTTTTCCAGCGTATCCACTGCATCGGCAAGAAAACATCCGACGGCCGCAGACAGCCCCCAACGTCTGCCGGCCATCACAATAGCCGCGTCATCCGAAGCTCCGGGGCCTTCTTGATAGCGCACATACATATAGGCCATGTTCACCTCGCCATCGTGTGCAAACAACCCGGCGTCTTCGAAGCGATCAAGCTCGTGCTCATGACCTTTGCGCGCAAGCTGAAAACCATCCAACCCAAGCTTGTGCAGCACCTCTTGATTGACCATATGGCATTCGCCGTAGCCCATCTTGACTCCGTATCGAGTATTGGCCAATCTGCGCACTTCGGCTCCATCGCGCAATCCGCCTGCATATAGACCTTTCAAAACGCCGATAGGATCGATCTGCACTCCGCGCAATGCGCCGCATCGAAGCAGCGGTTCACCCTCTGAATTTACCGCGAATCTGAGTTTTTCGCCGGCAATCGCTCGTTCGACAAACTCGCGGATTTCATCTATGAGAAGCTGTCGCTCTTCTTTGACATCAATGGGACTGCGGCGAAGCGATCTAGCTACATCATCCATTGTTGTGTTAGGAAATTTTTTGCCATGAAAAAGCCCATGCCCCTCGTGCGAATGGCCCTCAATGGACTGCATTAATATCAGTTCTTCGACTTCGGCAGTGCATCGAAGCATAACCTTTGCATTGAGAGCGGCATAGTCCTCATAAAGCATATCAGAAGGCGCAACGCCCGGCAGCCTGGGTTGGTTCTTGAACTTTTTGTTGTGATTGCTCATAGCAACTTTATAACCTCGATTGCGGCTTGATACCCAATATACGGATCAAGTGCCCTTTTGGGTTACAGATACTTCGCTTTGCCCTGCTTCTTAATTTCATCGAGCAGTTGCTTGATTTCCTGAGAACGGACAGCCGGAAGCACTAAAATCGCATCGCCGGAATCAACAACAATTAGGTTATCAAGGCCCACTGTGGCAATCAGTCTGCCATGCTCGGCATGTATTATGCAGCTATGAGTATCAAGGCCGACATAATCGCCTATGATTATATTGTCATCTTTGTCGGGCTCTTTGACATCGCGCAGCGACACCCAATTGCCCAGATCGCTCCAGCCGATTGAAGCAGGAATTACGAAAATATTTTTTGCATGTTCGAGAATCGCGTAGTCCACAGATATGCGCGGGAACTCGCTATATATCTGCTCAAAAACTTTGGACTCATCCGGCGTACCGATCGCACTGTCGAATTGCATCAATAATTTGTGTATGTCGGGCGCGTGTTCCTCAAATAAGTCAAGGATAGTCTTTGCTCGCCAAATGAACATGCCGCTGTTCCAGACATAGCTCCAACTCGTCACATACTCCTCGGCGGTCTTTAGGTCGGGCTTTTCTTTGAAGCTGATGACCTCATGCACATTGACATCGTCGACACTATTATGATTTTCCGACATCTCGATGTAGCCGTAGCCGGTTTCCGGGCCGGTAGGCTTGATGCCGATGGTGACAATATTTGAGTCTTGACCGGCAATCTGTTCACCGACTTTCAGCAGCTTCAAAAATGCCTTTTGCTTTAGTATGACATGATCCGCCGGACTGACAAGAATAACGGCGTTGGGGTCTTTATGATGTATAATTGTAGCAATGACGCCAACCGCCGGAGCGGTATCCTTGCCCATCGGCTCTCCCACAAAGTTGCCTTCCGGTAGCCATGGGAGTTGCTCGTTGACAATCGTTTCGTGCGATTTATTGGCGATGACAAAGATGTTTTCGCGCGGCATCAGCGACTCAAGCCGCGTAACCGTATCTTGGAGCATAGTGCTGTCGCTGTAGAGGTTTTGAAACTGTTTGGGGCTTTCGTGCCTGGACTTTGGCCAGAGTCGGGTTCCAGACCCGCCTGCGATTATTGCTGCATACATATGTTGACTCCTGGATAGCGTTCGGCATATTATACCACGACGCTGTTTATATAATGCAGATCAGATTGAAGTGGCAACTTGAGTGCCATTCGCTCGTCTCTAAATAGTATATATAATCTATAATCGGAAAGCGAGGCGGCAGAAATGAGACCCAGCTACATAAGCATTGGTCTTATCGCGCTTTTGGCGGCGACAATGTTTTCGAGCGCCTTTGGCGAGGAAGCATATAAGCCGAATAACGACTATTCGCGACCGGGCGATTTTAGCGCAACCGGTTCCGCTATAAATATTGACCGCAGTTCCGAAATCTTTGAAATCATAGATCAAGCAGCCACATACACGATACTTGCCGACCGCTCAGCAGTGCAGTTGAAAAGCGGCAAGTTCGTCACTATACGCGATCTTAAAGACAATGCAAAAGTCGAAGTGATGGGTGAGCAGCTTTCAGCCCGAACTGTGCTCGCCGGAACCGTTATTGTGCTTGAAGAATCCGGCAGCTACACCGATCAGGCGTCTCAGGGCTATCGCCCCAACGACCATGTCGATACAAATGGATACGTCACACGCGTCGACGCCCGCTTCGGCGAAATTGACATCCGAACAAAGCTCGGCAGCTATGTCGTGCTAATACAGGCCGGCTCGATTATAAGACGCTATATTTATGTCACTGACATCGGCGAGGTCAACGAAGGCGATGACATTAACGTAACAGGCAAGGTGGATCGCGACGGCAGGATCGTGGCTGAACGCGTGCAAGTCAACGTCTCGGCAAACCCCAAAGAGCGAGGCCGCTATCCCATAGGCAAAGGCTATAGACCCCGTGGTTCAGCCAATTCGGGTGAAGATACAATCGAAGGCACTGTGAACTGTCCTGCATCAATGTTCGATCGAAGCCTCGCGCTTGGCACAAAATACGGCGAGAGAAAAGTCGATGTGCCAAAAAATACCGACGTCGCAATCGGCGATCAGCCCGCAAGTGTGCATGATTTAGTTAAAGGCGACAGAGTTCGCGCTATCGGAACATGGAGCGGCAGCACACTTATTGCAACACGCATCGAAATGCCCAACAAGAAAATTGCCGCTGCGCATGATCCGACCATTGCAGCCGCATTCGAGTCCAACACGGAAAAGTCCCCTACTCCAGCATTATCCGATGTGGCGCGACCTAACAGCATCAATGGAAGAATTGTCGATATAGACTATACTAAGTTCGAATTTTCAATCGACGCCGCGCTTACAGACACCAAAGTCGATGCCGCGAATGCGTCAGTCACACGCAAAGGCTCCACCCGCCGGTTTAGTGAAATCAAGAAAGGCGACAAGGTGGAAGTCAAAGGCGATTGGGACGGCGATATTCTCAAAGCGACATTGGTGGACGTCGTGGAATAGATCTCATCCGAAACGATTCGGCATAGCTGCAATCGAT
>JAEWSK010000139.1 GCA_023398345.1 Armatimonadota bacterium
CAACCGCAGTCGCAGGCAATGCCACCCCGAGCGCCAGTGCGCCGGTGTCGCCCATAAACACGCTTGCAGGGTTTGCATTAAACCATAAAAATGCGACGCATGCTCCCGCAATCGACGCCAGCAGCGCAAACAGTGACGCCGACTCGATTCCACGGTGCGGGGCAATTAAAACTATCGTAAGCAAAAACGCAATTACGGCTATAGCCGTCAAACCCGATACGAGACCGTCCAGGCCGTCGGTGATATTGACGAAATTCGCCATCCCAACTATAAAAACAACGGCAAATACCCAATATAGCATCCCGCTGAGAATCGTCACTCCGCCGATTTCCAGCGACGCCACAAAGCCCTGCGGTCGATAATTGCCCAGCCACATTACAAAGGCAATCGCCAAAAGTATCTGCACGGCGGCCTTGGGTTTGCTTGCAATTCCGCGAACGCCGTGAATCGGGTGGATGGTCAAATAGTCGTCGATAATCCCAAGCACGGCGTAGCTGAGTGTAAGCAGCATAACCGCGAGTAAATCAATCAGCATCGAATCGTATTTGTTGGTGAGAGCGGCGACATTGGGCTTGCCGAAAAGCCAGGACATCACAAATGCTCCGCCAAGCATGCCGGCAATAATTATAAGCCCGCCCATTGTGGGCGTGCCTGCTTTTGACTGGTGAGACTGCGGCCCATCGGCGCTGATCGTCTGGCCGACTCGCCTGCGTCTTAAAGCGCCGATCAAGCCGGGCGCAAACAACATTGAAACCAAAAACGCCACCCCAAACGGCAGCGCAAACACTATCACACTAGGCGCCAAGTAAAGCCTCCACAATTCGCTCCATTTTCATCGCGCGAGAGCCTTTCACCAACACAACATCCCGCTCGCGCACTTGGGATGTAATTTCTTTCGCAGCCTGCGCGCTGTCCTCAAACTCAATGACTGAAGAAATCGGCATGCCTGCGTCAATTGCGCCGCGAGCGATAAGTTTTGCAAGTTCGCCGACCGCAAATAGCAAATCGACACCGCACTGGCTTTGCCCCATATCTGAAGCCAAATTGCGGCCTATTTCCAAATGCGCTTCAATCGCGTGATCACCGAGTTCGAGCATGTCGCCCAAGACGGCTATCTTACGGTCACCATCCATCATTGAAAGTGTCTTTAGCGCACTTTTGACTGAGGCGGGGCCTGCGTTATACGTGTCATCTATCACCACATAACCGCGCCTGCTGGGGATCACATTCGAGCGCTTTTCGGGCGCTTTGAACGCGGCCAGAGCGGCGCGAATAGCCTCGTGATCAATGCCTAGCTCCTCACCAACGGCAATAGCGGCCAGAGCGTCTTTGATATTGTGCTCGCCGGGAACCGGAACATGGACGTCGAAATTGCCCGAAGGGGTCTTTACTTCAAAGTGACAGCAGCCCTTTGAATCGATCCCGGAAGATATTGCATGCACATCAGCTCCGGCACTTTCACCAAAAGACACGACTCGACAGTTTGCGCGGCGTCTGAGATAGTCGAAATACGGATCGTCGGCATTTAAAACAGCAGTGCCGTCTGCGGGCAGATGATCCAACACCTCGCCTTTTGCATCGGCTATTGCGTCCATTGTACCTAAAAGCTCGATATGGACCATGTGTATATTCGTTATGACGCCGATTTTCGGTTTTGCGATTTGGGCAAGATAGTCGATCTGGCCCGCGCCTCGCATCGCCATTTCAACTACAGCGGTATTGTGACGAGATGATAAATTTAAAAGCGTGATCGGCAGACCAATCTCGTTATTGAAGTTGCCTTCGTTTTTCAAAACCGGCCCGTTGGCAGCGGCGACGGCGGCAATCATCTCTTTTGTCGTAGTCTTACCAACACTGCCTGTCACGCCGACAACTACAGGATCAAACTTCGAGCGGTAAAATGCGGCCAAATCGCCCAGCGCAAGCAGCGTGTCCGGCACTCTAATTGAAAGACACTGCGACTCGACCTTGCGCGACACAACTACGCCGACTGCGCCTTTGGAAAGGGCATCGGCGAGAAATTTGTGGCCGTCCGAGTTCTCGCCGGTGAGAGCAAAAAATAGATCGCCCGGTTTTATAGTGCGCGTGTCGGTGCTTACGCCCGTAATACGCGTGTTAGCGTCACCTGCAACGAGTTCCCCTTTACAGGCCGTTACTACGTCCCTAGCAGTGATCGTCTGCACTGGTGAGCACCTCCCTTGCCACTTCTCTGTCATCAAAATGAACTGTGCGGTCGGCAAAAATTTGATAGTTCTCGTGACCTTTGCCCGCAATTACAACTACGTCGCCGGGCTGCGCCATTGAAATCGCGGTATTTATGCCATCGCGGCGGTCGGGACGCACAGTCACTCGTTTTTTCTCAGAATCGGGAATGCCTTCGAGCACCATCGCTATAATTGAATCGGGGTCTTCTGTGCGTGGATTGTCGGATGTGACCACGATCAAGTCAGCCAGTTCGGCGCCGATACCACCCATTATGGGCCGCTTGCCGCGGTCTCGATCGCCACCACAGCCAAAGACAGCTATAAGTCGGTTCTCCGCAAGGCTCTTTGCCGTCTTTAAGACATTTTCCAACTCGTCCGGGGTGTGCGCGTAATCTACAATTACGCCAAAGTCCTGTCCGCAATCGACGCTCTCAAAGCGCCCCGGCACACTGTGCGCGCATGCAAGTCCATTGACTATCGCATCTATGTCGAGTCCAAGGCCGATGCATGCGGCGGCGGCGGAAAGCGCATTATATACATTGAAAAAGCCGCCTATGTCCAATCGAACCGGCACGCTAGCGCCTTTATATGTCATATCGAAACGCACGGAGCGATCGGTGACTTCGATGTTTTCGGCTCGCAGGTCTGCAAAATTTTCAATGGCAAATGTAATGACGTCGCCTTTGGTCGCGGCAATGACAGCGCCAGCAGAGGCATCATCTGAATTTATTGCAGCGACAAATCGCTTGGACGACATTGAAGGATAATAATTGAAAAGTATTAACTTTGCATCGAGATACGCTTCGACGGTTCCATGAAAATCAAGATGATCGCGGGCGATATTTGTAAACACACCGCAGTCGAACTCGCAGCCGAGCGTGCGGCCTTGGTATAGACCGTGCGAACTTGTCTCGATAGCCACAACCTCTACGCCGCGCTCGACCATATAAGCAAGCGTCCGCTGTAAATCTACTGACTCGGGGGTTGTGTGTTTGGTCTCGATGAACTCATCGCCAATGCGAGCGCCAAGAGTGCCGATTAGACCTGCCGGTCGATTCAGTGAGTTGAAAATCGACTGTATTAGGTGGGTAACGGTTGTCTTGCCGCTGGTTCCAGTGACACCGATTAGTTTCATCTGTCGAGAAGGATAGCCGAAAAATGGCGACGCTATCTCGCCCATCGCAACTCTACCGTTGGGAACAATTACATACGGCACTGAGACACTTTGAATCTCTCGCTCGGCAATTATTGCAGATGCGCCCGATTTCAGCGCCGCGCCGATAAACTTGTGCCCGTCAAAATTGCCGCCTTGCATAGCGACAAACAGGGCGCCGGGTTCCACGTCGCGGCTGTCATAGGCAATTTCTGCAATATCCGCATCACCCAAATTGGCGACACGCGCATTGCTTAGATGTGTTATAAGTTCAGAAAACAGCATATATATTATTATAACGCCGAAAGACTGTATTGGGTTATTGTATAGTCTTATCTCATTGATTCAATACTATGTGCCGACTCAAAAAAAAGGGTTGTGCCGCACAGCACAAGATTCGCCCATACATCTTGTCCGGCTTCAGACACAACCCCTCATTCAAACGATCGGCCAATCGGCTGACCGAATCGTCGGCCCATCATACAAATGATGATGAGCATATCAGAATGGGACTGCGGCGGGAGCTACGAGTTCGCCCAAGTTCCCACAACCCCCGTCTGCCCGCTGCCCCAAAGCAAATCAGACCAAACCTTTTGCGCTGCCGGTCGGTTTGGCACTCGGCTTTTGACTCGGCTTTCGCTTAATCGGAGCATCCAGCGGGACTTTCATCCCCACTAGAGCATTCTCGCCGATCTCCCGAAACACCGGAGCGGCGACTGTCGCTCCCCAGTGCGAGCCTTGCGGCCGATTGACAACAACAGCTATCACCAGCCTCGGTTTCGAGGCCGGAACAAAGCCCATAAATGATGCAATAAAAGCGCCTGACTCGTATCCGCCCTTCGGCATTGCAATCTGCGCACTACCGGTCTTGCCCGCAACTGTGCGACCTGGGATCAAAGCGGGCTTTCCCGTACCCTCCTCAGCGCAAACCATCAACATCTTTGACAAAGCCGATGCAGCTTCGCGCGAAATAACTCGCCTCGACTTGCCCGGCTTGAAATGCCTGGCAACGGTTCCGTCCGAGTTCAATGCTTCTCGCACTACTTTCGGCTCTACGTAAACTCCACCGTTAGCGATTGCTCCATACACGGCAGCCATCTGAAGCGGAGTGACGTTAATGCCTTGACCAAAGCCGATATTTGCCAATCGTATCAGTCGCCAGTCACTTGCCGGAAGCATATAGCCCACGGCCTCGCCGCCAAACCCAGCGTTGAGCCTATCGAGCAGACCAAATGCTTTCTCGTAACTATAGAGCTTCTCGGAACCCATCTTAAACGCAAGGTGAGCAGCTCCAATATTGCACGAGTACTGGATGATCTTATACATATCAACCGCACCGTGGCCGTTCATAAACGGCGGGTGAACACTACAGGAGACTCGCCCGCCCTTAATTTTCTCTCTTCGCGCGCAGTTCGCCACGATCTCGTGAGGGCCTATTCCTTCATTGAGCGCGGCCGCTACTGTCACAACTTTCAATGTGCTTCCGGGTTCATACAAATCCGCTACGGCGCGGTTGCGCCAAAGCCCCGGATCGGTCTTTGTCGTCGAATTTGGATCAAAAAACGGATAGTTCGCGATAGCAAGAACTTCGCCGGTGTCCGGCTTTATTACCACTGCGCAGGCGCTGCGCGGATGATAGGTCTTGGCCATTTTGCCCAGCGCCTCTTCGGCAATCTGCTGGATTGTCGAGTCGATGGTTAAAACGACGTCCTTGCCATCGACTGATTGGCGCTCAACGCGTATACTCTGCGGAATGTCGCGCCGCTGGGCATCCAACTCGGTGCTCTCTTGGCCGTCAACTCCCGTCAGTAAATCGTCGCAGGAGCGCTCCAGACCCTCGTTATAGCCCTTTACCGCGCTTATGAACCCCAGCACTTGCGCTGCCGTGGTGCCGGCAGGATAAACGCGTTTGGTTTCCCGCTGCACGCCAATGCCGTCGAGCTTTTCACGCACGACTATGTCCCGGTAGCCGCCCTTTATCTTTTTGCGGACGGTCGTCTTATAACCGCGACATATCTCATAACCAATAAGAGGATGAACCTTTTTGGCAAGCCAGATCGTATTGCTTTGTGATCGCAATTTTTTTTCGATCACGGCCCGGTCCATGTGCAGCATCTCCGCCAATCTAGCGGCAGTCTTCGGAATATCGCGAAGCTCTCTGCGACATGCGTATACCGTTACGGCGTCTATGCTCATCGCCATCACACGCTTGTTGCGG
>JAEWSK010000175.1 GCA_023398345.1 Armatimonadota bacterium
CGCATGCGCGTATAACATGGTCAAGTATGTCGGACTCCCCCCCGTCATAGAATGGCACGATTCTGCCGAGAAAGTCCCAATCGCCGGTTTCCTTTAGATAGTTAATAACGGCGAGCGGGAGCCATAATGGTGTATCCGAATGTCCGGTCTTTTCGCCTATGCCGGTGAGCTTGAAATAGTTGTGCAATGTGCTTCCATCGGCAAATTGCTTGGATAACACCTCGCAGAGCCGATTTGCTACTTCGCCTGGCACGCTTAAAATTGGCCCCATCATGTCCTGAGCCTGATCTCTTATGCCTACGCCGAAAAGCAATCCGCCGTGATAATATCCGGCGTTGCGGTTCATATTGAACGTCACCCATGATTGCCGCATGCCCCAGACGTTGAGCATTATATTCATGTTCTCATCCGGCGTTTCGACATGCACGGGCGATATATATTTGTCCCAATTGGCCTTTACCTGTGCAAGTGCCGCTTTTGCCGACGCAGGCGAGCGATATTTGCTGATAATATTTGCGTGCTGTGATTTTGCGCTTATGCCTTCAGATGGAACACATCCCATTATAACGACGAACTCGATTTCGCGATGCGGTTCCAACACGATCTCGCTTTGCAGTGCGGCGCATGCGTCACCGGATGTGATGTCGGTGTTGGACAACAAGTCATTTTCAAGTCCGATTGGATTGGATTCGCTTCGCCATTTGCCGATAAACGCATCCTTGAGGCAGTCCCAAGACTCGGTGGGAAGATCGGACGTGAAGAAGACGCTGCGATCCCATGCTTGATTGGGCTGTGCGACAGACACTCCTCGATTTGTCACCCAGTAGTTCTTTGTAGCGTGAATTGCGTTGTCGTTTCGATTGAACCGGGCAATATTGAAGTGTTGGTCGTTGGGCTGCATGATCAAGTCTTGCAGCGCATGACCTAGACAAAGTTCGACATAACTAACGACTTTAAGGCGCTTTGTCTCAAGTGACTCGTTGCGCAGACGAACGAGCCATATCTCTAAATCATCATCAGGCGGCACGAAGTATGTAATCTCACTTCGGACGTCTCGATATGTTTGCTGAATCGTCTGATATCCAAGTCCGACATGACATTCATATTTATCCGGCGAATGCCCGGTTGGCTGCCATGAAAGGCTCCAGCACTCGCCGTCTGTGTCTTTTATATACACATATCGTCCCGGTCTGTCCCACGGCAGTGAGTTATATCGAAATCGAGTGATGCGGCTGTCGCGCGGGTCCATCCAGTAGCTAAACCCGCCGCCTGTATTGGACACAAGGCCAGTGTAGCGGCCGTTCGATATATAATTTACCCACGGTGCGGGAGTGTCGGGTCGCGTAATGACGAACTCCTTGCCGTCTTTGGTGAAGTAGCCGTATTTATCAAGCGCCATTGCTGCCTCCTGTCGAGCGATTGCACTGTCGTTCATTTTACAACGATAAGCAGTGAATAGGGAAGTGAATGGATAATAGTGGGCAGGAGATAATTCGTATGGGGTATAAGCTTACAACTATGAAAGACCCTTTGGACATATCCAACGAAATCTCATGTGCGCTGAGTCGAAATGAAGCTGTTGTTGCGCTCGAATCGTCTGTAATTGCGCAGGGGCTGCCATCACCTGTAAACGTCGAGGTTGCGATTGCAATGGAAGATGCCGTGCGCGAGGCTGGGGCTATACCTGCAACAATCGGCGTGATAGAGGGCAAAGTCCGAATAGGCTTAACCCGTGCGGAGATAGAGAAACTGGCAAAAGGCGGCGCAGCGAAGCTTGCAACCCGTGATGTGGCGTACGCCGTCTCTGCTGAACTCGACGGCGGAACAACCGTCTCTTCCACCGCTCGAATCGCATCGGCTGCCGGCATTACCGTAATGGCGACCGGCGGTATCGGCGGCGTGCATAGAGACAGTGCCGCAACGCATGACATTTCAGCCGATATGTGGGAAATGGCGCGAACTCCAATTGTAATCGTTGCGTCAGGCCCTAAAGCAATTTTGGACATACACGCGACTGCCGAATGGCTGGAGACACATGGCGTGCCGGTCTATGGTTACAAAACGGACGAGCTTCCTGCATTTTACTCTCGGCGTTCGGGCGTATCGATCCCTCGTTTTGACGAGGTTTCTGATTTAGCCGAACTGATTCGTTTGTCATTTGGCGCAATGGGCGTGCGTTCAGCGATACTTGTAGGCGTGCCAGTGCCTGATGGCGACGAAGTTGATGTGGCTTCTGAAATAAAATCTGCTGCAAAAGAAGCAAATGAGCAGGGCATACACGGCAAAGAATTGACTCCATGGCTTTTGGCGAGAGTGGGGGAACTCACAGGCGGTCGTTCACAACTTGCCAATGCTGCGCTGCTCAAGAACAACGCGCAGGTTGCAGGTAAACTCTCAGTCGCGCTTCTCGATGACAGTCGTCGGCGAATGGGGTTCTCATGATCCGAGTTTCGTATTATTTTGCACTTGATGCGAAGACACAATACAAAAACGACGATTTTAGTTTGTGAGAATTATAGCGTCCACGTTTTCGCCGCGTTTGATGAGTTCTCTATTCTGTTCGATGACAATTATAGAGTTCACATCGGCGGAGTGTGTTGGAAGCGGCTTGGCTAGATTTTGGCCGGACTTTAGATCAATATGCGCGCGCAAAAAGTGCGCATAGCCGGGATTGAGCTTAAGCGTGCTGTCGAGTGATGCCTTGATGAGCGGACGATCTAAAACTTCTCTTCCCAACAGCATCATTAGGCCCGGGCGGATCACGGCCTCGAATGCTTCGAGCGTATAATCAGCTTGAGTAATAAATACGGGCGTATCGCAAACGATTCCGAATGCGCAAATCCCCCCGGGTTCTATTTGCACCCGGTCAAAGCCGCGCTTACCCATATTTGTTAGTGCATCTAGTGCAATATCGTGCTTGTCAGCCGAACCGATGGCGACTATTATTGCATCGCATCCTGAACACGCGGTCAATGCTCGTTCCAGCCCTGGCCGACCGCTATGAACATGAATCAGACGTCCAAGATCGCATCCAGAATTGAGAAGCATTCCAACAAGCGCATAGCGTGCTGCATTGCGAGACTCGCCGGGTTTGATTTTTTCTACGATGTCCACGACTTTTGCGCCAGTCGTGATTACAGCAATTTTTGGCTTTCTTCGCACCGGCACGCCGTGTATGCCGAGTGATGCTATAATCCCCATTTCGACTGCACCAATGGCAGTTCCCTGTTTGACATTCACTACCCCGGCGGGTGAGCGTGAACCGGCAGAAATGACATTTGCGCCCGATTCCGTTTCTACGAACACCAACACCTCTGGCCCTTGGTCGGGCCGATATGAGTCGGCGGCGGCAATAGTGGCATTCGCTCCATCAGGAAGCAAATCTCCTTCATTGACATGCATTGTTGTGCCGGATTCCAGCCGTTTTGTCGCAGGAGAAGACGCGGAAAGCACACTGAGGCTCTTTGGAGACTCGCGAGTCGCGTTTGACGTGTCCGATGCAATGACGGCATAGCCCGCTGTTGCTGCCACATTATGCGCTGGAACAGCGGTCTCTGTGACTATATCCTGCGCAAGTGTCCTGGCGAATGCGTTTATGATACCTGCCTTTTCCAATTCGACAGGGAGCATGTATCGCGAAATAATTGCGCGCGCGCCGTTCACGTCGACCGTGGAGCGGTATTGTTTGTCGTTCACAAATATGCTGCCTTTCGTGGCATCAGTCGCCGAGATCCAGCGTTTCGGCGACTTCAACGGCCGCATCTTCGTCTATTTCCAAAGCCAGTTGTTCGATTAGTTCATGCACGTCGCCTTCCGTCACTCTTGCGCCGGATTCGGGAGACCATTCGATTGTAACAATAAATTTTTGTCGCAGTTCGCTGTCTGGGTTCATTTGGTCCTCCATACTACAGAGTTAAAATAATGCTACTCATAATTGATAATTTATCTAGTGGGGGGCTTTCTTCCCTTCACTATTTTGCGAGAAAATCTGCAAGAAGTTTTTTTTCGGCATCGGTGATGGGCCGAATTGTGGCTGTTTTTATCGAGTCGTCGACTGTAATCTTGCGTGCAACGTCCATGCCCGAAATAACACGGCCAAATTTCGTGTATCTAAAATCAAGGTGGTGTGCCGGTTTTGTTGCAATAAAGAATTCGCTTAGGTTGCTGTTTGGATCGTCCGCGCGCGCCATTCCTACGCTGCCCTCATCAAACAACAGTCCCTTTGCAACTTCAATTCCTATCCCGCTGACTTGTTTTGCGACTGAGTTGGTCTGAATCATCCAACTCTCGGCGCTCTTGAAAGTTACTCCGTCGTAACTGCCGGATTGCACAAGATCGGCAATACGGGCAGTTGTTTTGGGACAGTCTTTTTCAAACAGAACAAACTCAATCATTCCACGGTTTGTGTTAAGAACAACAACGCGTCCGGGCTGCATCGTCGCGATTTTAGTTTTTGCGCGCTTGGGATTGGTGATCTCATCGAGATTATTCGGCATTTTAAGCTCTACTCTCTCAGGTTTAGTCGGCTGCTTTGACATCCAAAAAGACATTGCGCCGAGTGCAATCAACAGCACCGCAAGCAATCCCCAAAGTCTAATATTCATTTATCGTCTATCTCCCATCGAACTTGCTTTCATAATATTTTACTATCATATGCGCCAAAGTGTTTCCAGTTATTCAATAACCAAGGATAGCAAATGTCATAACGGCCAATCAAGACGAAAAAAACAGGTAAAAAGTCTTGAATGCGCCCCTGCATATATACGGAATGAGCTTATTGTGAGCAGTATATTGCTTGCCCGGAGGGTTCTATTATGCGATGCGTCTATTTGTTTTTTATATTCTGCATTTTGTTTTTGATGGCTGCTTCTTGCGTGTATTGCGAGCAAGGCGCTCCTCCTGCATCACCAAAACCTTCAGAGCAAGGCAAGCCATATACGTCGGTTATTATTGACGCCAGCGGCCTAGCACTCGATAGGTGCATGAGTCCAAAGATACGCCGAGGTAATGGCAGCGAGGTTTGGGGGACGGTTAATGTCGATATTGACTATGTCGAAGAGCATGGCATAGTTGGATATGTGCGGACAATCGACGAAGCGATGAAGTGCGACCGATGCGGCTCTAATCCATTGATTCTCAGGGCGATAGCGCGAGCGGGTGGGGCGTTTAATTCAGATCCTGTGATTTCCGATGCTGACGCTGACCTTATGTTGGATGAAAATAGAATCAGCAAGTTTCTTGACAAGTTCAATGTGATATTCATCAAAGATGGGCAGCTATAGCAAGTTGCCAACTTCAGGCGTTCGATAGAATGTATCGCCAGTATTTTTCGAGTTCTCCAGCGTTCGCGTTTTGCAATTTAATTCCATTTGCACGTAATAATGCATTCTATAGATTGCTGAAAAATCCCCGCCGATGGTAAAATACTGCCGATACACCGCTTTATAATTCAGGTGATCATTTGGCAGATATAAATATAATATTAGCTACTGACTGTGGCAGCACTACTACTAAGGCGATTCTCATTGAAAAACAAACTGATGATTATCGCCTTGTCGTTCGCGGAGAAGCCCCCACTACCGTAGAAGCTCCGTTCGATGATGTTACCGTTGGGGTTGTAAACGCTATTCGAGAGGTCGAAGAACTCGCGGGGCGTAAAATTCTTGATGACGACGGACACGTCATAATTCGTGATGCCAACTCGGCGAATGATGTAGGAGTTGATCTTTACTTATCGACATCGAGCGCGGGCGGCGGGCTTCAAATGACCGTTGCAGGTGTCGTAAAAGCGATGAGCGCCGAAAGTGCCGAACGTGCCGCATTGGGCGCGGGTGCAATTATAATTGACGTTATCGCTGTCGATGATGGGCGAAAAGACTACGAAAAAGTTCGTCGCATTCGCGAACTTCGGCCCGATATGATTTTATGTTCCGGCGGAACTGATGGAGGAACGGTTAAGCACTTAGTCGAACTTGCCGAGATGCTTGTGTCGGCTGATCCTAAGCCAAGGTTGGGCATTGGGGTGCGTCTGCCGGTTATTTATGCAGGCAACAAAGATGCTCGCGAGCCGGTAAAAGAAGTCTTAGATGACAAAGTAGATCTAAGAATTGTCGATAATCTTAGACCGACATTGGATAGAGAAAATCTCGACCCTGCGCGTGAGGCAATTCACGAACTCTTTCTCCAGCATGTTATGCAGCAGGCCCCCGGCTATAGTAAGTTAAGTGATTGGGTCAGTTCAGGCATCATGTCCACCCCTAACGCAGTTGGCAAGATCATTCAAACCGTCGCTGAGCAGATGCGCATAAACGTGCTTGCCGCCGACATCGGTGGAGCAACAACGGATGTGTTTTCGGTTTTTGGCGGGACATATAATCGCACAGTCAGCGCCAATCTCGGCATGAGCTATTCTATTTGCAATGTGCTTTCTGAGGCGGGCACGTCCGGCATATCGCGCTGGGCTCCATTCGATGTCGATGAGGCGAGCCTGCGAAATACTCTGCGCAATAAAATGATCCGCCCGACCACAATTCCCCAGACCCTGCGCGACTTGCGAATTGAGCAGGCAGTATCTCGCGAGGCGCTGCGCCTTGCATTTGAACATCATAAAACGCTTGCAAGGTCGCTTAAGGGCATGCAGACGGTTCGCACAGTCGGCGAGTTGATGGATCAGACGGAAACCGGTCAGACACTGGTCGATCTGATGAGTCTGGATATGATTGTCGGCAGCGGGGGAGTTCTCAGCCATGCGCCGAGGCGTGTTGAGGCGGCATATATGATGCTGGATGCCTATCAGCCGGAGGGAATTACAATGCTTGCGGTGGATTCGATATTTATGATGCCGCAGCTTGGCGTGATTTCAACGGTTCACCCGGAGGCGGCGGCGCAAGTTTT
>JAEWSK010000181.1 GCA_023398345.1 Armatimonadota bacterium
GCCGCCGACTAGCCCCGCGCACAAGTCGGACAAAATATCGCCGTATAAATTCGGCAGTACTATTACGTCATACAACTCCGGCTTCTGTACGAGCTGCATGCACATATTATCTACCAACCGCTCCTGGTAGATTATGCCTGCGCCTTTGCCTGATTCGGCTGCCAATGTCTCATCGCCGCATTCGGGCTCCAACTCGCTCCACTCAAACTTTGCGCCATAGGACTTTGCGACCTCTCGGGCGACTTGGTAGAACAGGCCGTCGGTAAACTTCATAATATTGGCCTTGCAAACGGCCGTTACGCTCTTTCGGCCTGTGGCGATGGCGTAGTCAAATGCAAGTTTGACAATCCTTCGTGTGCCGGTGATGGAAATAGGCTTTATTGAAATCGCCGAGTCCGGTCTAATTCTGCCGTTGCTCATCTCAATAATTGCCTTGGCTTCGTCCGTGC
The DNA here is from genome assembly GCA_023398345.1 of Armatimonadota bacterium. Lineage (GTDB taxonomy): Bacteria > Armatimonadota > UBA5829 > UBA5829 > UBA5829 > DTKD01. The sequence goes on from JAEWSK010000181.1 coordinate 450, forward strand.
CGAGATCGAATTCGACGCCAGCGTATAGGTCTTCGGTGTTCTCGCGCACTACCAAAAGATTCACGTCTTTATATTTGGATCGAATGCCGGGATAATATTTGCATGGCCTGACGCATGCGAACAAATCGAGCTGCTTGCGAAGCGCCACGTTGACACTTCTAAAGCCCTTGCCGATAGGTGTGGTGATGGGGCCTTTGAGCGCGATTTTATTTCGCCTGATGCTTTCGAGGACTTCATCCGGCAGCGGCGTGCCGTATTTTTCCATCACATCCACGCCCGCTTCTTTTACTTCCCACTCTATGGCGACTCCGGTCGCCTCTATCACCCGCCGGGTTGCTTCAGTTATCTCTGGCCCCGTTCCATCTCCGGGTATAAGTGTAATCTTGTGCGCCAATTTCTGTCCTCCGAGTCACATTATAACTTGGGCAGTTTAGCACGGCCCGCGCGAAGGTGTCAAACAACTGTCCGAACTAGAGCAGGCCAACGCGCCGGCCCTTGACAAGATGGCTGGAAAGACGTAATATATAGACATCGTTGACGCGAGGCAAAATTGCCTCGGAAGGGGGACTGTCTGCCCATGCAGATTGGTGATACAGTCTTACACCCGCGTTACGGCATCGGCGTGATCGATCATATTGAGCGGCGCGACCAGGACGGCGAGATTCGCGAGTTCTACGTGATCCCGAAGCCGGCTATTGCCTCTACAATCCTCGTACCTGTGGATTCAGCTGATGAACTGGGTCTGCGGCCCATATCCTCTGCCGACAAGCTCGAAGAGGCTATTCGGATTCTCTCTGGAGAAAACGGGGAAGCTGATCCCGCGAATGGACTGCGGGACCTGAGTTGGAATGATCCACTCGCTCTTGCACAGGCGATTCGGCATCAGGCTACAGAGCCAAAATCACGCTATCCGAAGGTCAGTGAGCTTCATCAGCTCAAACGAGCAAAGAAATTGCTGGCTGAGGAGTTGTCCGTGGTGCTGGGAATGCCGGATGAGAAAGTGGCCGCATTGATTGATTGCAAGGACGCAGCAATTATAGGAACTGCCCTATAAAGAGGACGGGCACCTTTTTGTGGAAGAGGTGTCCGTCCCCTTTGAGGGTGTCAAAATAAAAAGCACCGCTTATGTCGCCATATGCGCGACAGTCAAAATACGAGCAGCCATTATTGCACAGCTACTATCTGGTACTTTAGCGCGCCAGATGGAACTTGGATTGTGACCATCTCACCGACTTTTTTGCCAAGCAGCGCCTCACCTACGCAAGATTCATGCGATATCTTGCCTTCAGCAGGACTGGACTCAGCCGGGCCGACAATGGTGTACTCATCCTCAAAGCCTTCCTCAAGGTCCTTTACTATCACTTTTGAACCGATGCCGACAGAGCCGTCGTTTGAGGAGCAGTCTACAACGCTGGCATGTGATAGAATGGCTTTAAGCTCGGCAATACGAGACTCTACAAGAGCCTGACTGCGCTTGGCGTCTTCATAATCGAAGTTCTCGCTCAAATCGCCAAGTTGCCTGGCTTCGCGAATTCTGTCTACAACTTCCGGCCGCTTAACTGTCAGAAGCTCAGTAAGCTCGTTTTTTATGTCCTCGTATCCGCTTGGAGTGAGGACGAATTCCATGTCCGACATTATAGCTCCAGGTCTAAATATACAGTTTTAGCCCGTCTTTAGACGGGCCTCAAGGTAGCATTTTAGCACAATTGCGCAAAAACTAAAACCCTTATGGGGCATAATATTTGCAATTTTCTTGCGCCATGCGAGCATTATCGGCTAACATGGGACGGTTCTTTATAGTTGGAGGATTGAATGTATAAAGCGCACGTTGTGTCACACACACATTGGGATAGAGAATGGTATAACACATTTCAGCAATTTCGCATGAGACTTGTTGATCTGACCGACGCTCTTATTGACTTAATGGAGCGCAACGAAGACTTCAAATATTTCACATTTGACGGACAGACTATCGTCCTCGAAGATTACATAAAGATTCGACCGGAAAACGAGGGTCGTCTTCGAAAACTCATAAAGGCCGGCAGAATCATCGTGGGGCCTTGGTATAACCAGCCGGATGAGTTTTTAGTCAGCGGCGAGAGCATGATCCGCAACTTGATGCTTGGAAAAAAACTATCGGACAGCTACGGCAGTTACCTTGCGTCCGGATATGTTCCCGACTGCTTTGGGCATATGTCCCAGTTCCCGCAAATAATTCGCGGGTTCGGCATCGACAACGCAGTGCTTTTTCGCGGAGTAACGACGGATCAGGTTAATAGCGAGTTTTGCTGGCGCTCACCGGACGGATCGGAAGTGTTCACAGTCAAGATGCCGGATAACAACGCCTACTCCAACTTTTTCTATCGTATGCGCGAGAGCCTTAAAGACGCTGACAAACCGCTCGATGCAGAGCAAGTCGCAAATGAAGTGCAGGCTTTGACAGACGACTGCATCGCTGAAAAGCCCACAACTTCAAATTTGCTGTTTATGGACGGCTGCGATCACGTTTTTGCGCAGTTCAAGACTCCCGAAATTATTAAGATAGCCAATGAACGGCTCGATAACGTCGAGCTTACCCACACTACGCTTGAAGAATTTGTAAAGGCAGTGCGCGCGGAAAAACCAGATTTGCAGATTTGCGAAGGCGAACTGAGAATGTCGAATCGCGATTGGAAGCTGCAGGGATTATTGGGAGGCGTGATGTCCTCTCGAATTCATCTTAAGCAGGCAAACCACTACTGCGAAACGCTGCTGGAGAAGTACGTAGAGCCGCTGTGGTCTTGGATTTGGATGATGGGCGGGGATTACCCCAAGTCATATATTGATCTCGCATGGAAGTATCTTCTCCAAAACAGCCCGCATGACAGCATCTGCGGCTGCAGCATAGATCAAGTTCACAAAGATATGATCTATCGATTCGATCAGACAAAACAAATCGGCGAATCGCTAAAAACCAAAGCACTTGCACAACTTGCAGACAAGGTCGGAAGCACAGTTAAAAACTGCGAACGAAGCGTGCTTGCACTAGTTTTTAATCCACTTTCGCATGCTAGAACCGATGTTGTGGACACTGAAATCGATTTGCCGATCGATTGGCCATGCGAGGGCATTCGAGTAATTGATCCGAGCGGCGCAGAAATTCCAAGCGCCATGCTCAATCGTCAAAACTGCGAGACTTTAAGGCAGACGCCTTATGATATTCCCGGCTACGGTGTAAAAAAAGTGCGAGTGCTGTTTGTCGCAGAGGACGTGCCGTCTGTGGGCTATAAGGCGTATCGCATTGAGGCGCTTGAAAAGCCGAACCGACAGGCCGCAACAATGCTGCTCGGGCCGGATACGGCAGAAAACGAGTTTATATCTATTACAATAGGAAACGACGGCACATTTTATTTATTGGATAAAGAGACCGACGCAGTGTTTTCAAACTGCCTGATCTTCGAGGACGGAGGCGACTTCGGAGATGGATGGAACTACGTAAAGCCGATCCATGATCGTGTCGTCACCAGCCTAGGCGCAAAGAGCAAAGTGTCTGTAATCGAAAACAACGCCGTCCGCGTCGTATTTGAAATCGAAACCGAACTGGAACTGCCCAAAGCGCGCGAAGGTGAAGGAAGGTCTTCTGAGACAGTTACTTGCATTGCAAAAACACAAATTGCGATTAGCTCTGCAATAAAGCGGGTAGATATAAGGACGAGCTTGAATAACAACGCGAAAGATCATCGCTTGAGAGTACTTTTCCCGTCCGGGCTGCCGGCAAAGGTGTCACATGCGGAATCGGCGTTCGATGTAGTCGCCAGAGACATTTCCGTCCCGATATGTGCAGACTGGCGCGAGCCTATGGAGAGTGCACACCCGCAGAAGAGTTTTGTAGACGTCAGCGGAGGCGGAGTCGGCCTTACGGTAATCAACAAGGGTCTGCCTCAGTATGAAGTAAAAGACGACGAGGCGCGAACAGTTGCGCTGACACTGCTTAGAGCAGTAGGCAACGGTGTTCGAGCACCTGAGCAGCAAGTCGAGGGACAAGTGCAGGGAAATTACACTTTTGAATACGCCCTATACCCGCATGCGCATAATTGGGAAGAAGCCGAAAGCTTCAAACAGGCGCATTCTTTTAATGTGCCGCTGGCAATCGGCCAATCGAGCATAAAGGCGGGTGCACTGCCTTATGAGGCGGCATTTGTTGAAGTGAACAAGCCCGGATTCGTCGTAAGCGCAGTCAAGAGATCAGAGGACGCAGATGCGCTGATCGTAAGGGGGTTTAATATCGGCACTCGCAAGCTCGCCGTTAAGATAAAAACAGATAATGGCAGTAGTGCCGAGATGACCAATTTGAACGAAAATCCAACAATGCCGTTAGAATCGGTGAACGGCACAGTGTCGTTTGAGGCCAGCCCAAAGCAGATCGTCACATGCAAAATAAAAAAATCGTAAATGCAGGCGATTTTGCCCTTGACAACCAAGCAAACAGCGGCTAAACTGCGAAAGTTGTTAAAGTGCAAGACATATGCACACAGTGAAAAAATGCCGGATAAAAGGAGAGAGAGGAAGATGACGAAAAGATCGTTGCTTCTTAGCCAGTGGTTGGTTCTCGCAATAGTTTTGGCATTAGTTACACTGGCCCAACCATTGAGCGCCGACGTGCTCGAATGGTCGTCTGACGATTGGAAGATCGATTGTGAAACACAAATACCGTATCTGACGTTTGACAATTTGGTGTGGCAAGTCGGGCAATCCAGCCTGCAACTCACTGGTCCGAGCCCGAGCGTCGTCGACCCTGACATAAACGAACTCACGGAAAACAACACCCCCGTTATTTGGACCGACTGGCATGTGTCCATACAAAACGGAACTATTGTTGATGCACAAGTCGAAAAGGTTAGCGGCCCGGCGTGGGTGGTAATAATAAACCCGGATGGTTCCGGTTTCGAAGCGCATACTGCTTTGCAAAACGGCAAGATAAACGTCGGCGAGCAGTTGAACATATGGTTTAGATACAATGTAACCGGCAGTGGCGATGTCATTATCGATGAATATCCGACTACCACATACGTGCCGGAAGCTTCTTCTCTGATGGCTCTGACGACAGCACTGACTGCACTAGGGATAGGGAAATTTAGATCGCGACAGACGATCACAAAGTGACTTTGGCTTATAAACCGTAGGCCAAGATTGGGTGATTACCCTACCCATGGAGGAATGAAGAATGAAAAAGGCTGCATGTTATGCGGTTGCCGCAACTATCGCGGTGATGTTGCTGCAGGCCGCCGCATTCGGAGCCGTTACAGTGACGTGGGACGGCGGATCAGTAGAGCTGACATTGATTGCAAATCCTGATGCCTCCAATGAATACTGGTGGCCGCAGGTGTGGTACGGCGAGCTTCCGATCAGCATGACATCGCTCAATTCGCTGGTGTTTACCGGAACTGGCAATTTCAATGATGTAAACTCGACGACAGCCAACGTAATCCGGCTAAAGCAAGTAGTTACCAACAATACTACATACTATTGGAACGATTTTCACATAAGGCTTTCAAACGGCATGTTCTACAAAAAGTGGATTGTCCAAAATGGCTGGAACGCATCGCTTGCGCAGCATCAGATGAACTACTATATGAACACAGGATCACCGGTTGCGCCTGGCGGGATATTTACGGACGGAGTAGTGTTCACTGTTGCTACCGACTCTAGCGGCAATGGCAGTTTTACTTTGACCAAGTGGCCCTCAGTTCCGGAACCTGCGGGGGCGGCCGCATTGGTATTTGGACTTACGAGCCTTATTGCAGCTATAAAAAGACGAACAGCATAAAGGGAAGATAGGAAAGAGGGAGAGAACAGCGGCCGGAGAAGTGCTTCTCCGGCCGCTGTTCATTGCCATATTTAATACTTGCTTTCGTGTCACTGCAAAGACACGCTCATTCAAAAATTCAGTTGACAACAAACAAATCTGGTGGTATCAATTACATACTGGGAAATAAACCTTGAGTTATTACTCATAAGGGCACAGCATATACGGGCAGGCTCTAGATAAAAAGTATTTGCACAAATTTTTAGGAGGTTTGCTTAAATGCAAAGCAAAACGTTCGCACGACGCACGGGTTTTACTCTTATAGAACTGCTCGTGGTAATAGCAATCATCGCTATTTTGGCTGCAATACTATTTCCGGTTTTCGCGAATGCCAAAGAAACCGCAAATAAGACTGCATGTCTGAACAATCTAAAGCAACTCGGACTTGGGTTCAAAATGTATTTGGAAGATTCGGGCGGCAAATATCCGGGTGGTTCGGCCCGAGGGTGCACTACATCCGATTATGATCACTGGGTAGGATTTGCCAATATGAGTGGTAACCAGCTTCTTCCAAGAAATGTTACAAGCGGTATGAAGCCAGGTGTTGATTACGTTATGGAGCCGCGGTTTGGTAGTATATATAAGTATGTTCATAATAAAAAAGTATTTGTGTGTGCATCAGATGCAAGCAACTTAAGGAAAAAACTCAATCTCAGCTATTCAATGAACGCTAATCTTGCTCCTACCGATAGCACGGATAATAGAATAACAGAGAGCCAGATTCGTTATCCTACCAGGACTGGTGTATTAGTAGATGAAGGCCAAGGTACGGGGGGCAATTCATTAGTTGATGGTTATTTTGGAGCACCTTCAGTGCAGGGAGCTCCTGGCCTAGATACGCCACAGGACATTCACTCGGGCGGGTGTAACTTCCTGTTTGCGGACGGGCACTCGAAGTGGGTGGATAACAAGTCATACTTTATCAAGATTCAATGGTTACCCAAAGGTTAACTATTGTAAAGTAAAACAGTAGAATAAAAAAGGTGAGGCTTACAAAGCCTCACCTTTTTTATGATTACCTCGTATTGATTTGCCTCACATCTATTTTTTTGCTGCGACTCGCACACGTGCGGGACGCAGCAGTTTACCATTTAGAGTGTAGCCCTTTTCAAGTTCATCTATAACGGTGTTTTCAGGATATTCATCTGTTTCCACGCGCATTAGAGCCTCATGAAATTCCGGGTCGAACTGTTGGCCTGTGGCGTCTATCGCTTCCAAACCTTCTCTTTGCAGCATATCTCTTATTTGCTTGAGTGTCAAAGACACGCCCTCGACAAGTGATTCGTAGCTGTGCTCATCTGCTGCGGCTGCTAGTGCGCGATCGAAGTTGTCGACTATCGGAAGCAGCTTGAGGACTAGATCTTCGCGTGCGCAATTTGCCAGCCTGGCGGTCTCATCGCGCTGGCGTTTGCGGAAATTGTCGAAGTCTGCAAGCACTCGAATGTAGCCGGACTCGGCCTCTTCGACGCTCTTTCGCAAAGCCTCGATCTCAGTTTGCATTACTTCAATATCTGTGTCTATAGAACCTTGTTCCACTGGCTCCTCCATACCTAATTCCTCCACCGGAGCCTCAAACTCGATCGGCACTTTGGGAGTTGATTCATCGGATTTCTTTTTCATATTTTGCTGCCTCTTTTCCAAACACTTGCATAGCGCGAAAGCCTATTAAGGGCCGCCTAAATCGATTCAATCGCGCAAATAGATGATAAGTATATATCCTAAGTTTGTATTAACTATCATTCGTCTATTGACCGTATTATCGCACAGACGCCGCCGAACGTAAAGATTGGGTGTGTATCGTACACACGGAATTTGCTCTGAGGGTTTTTCACTCTCAGACTCCCAATAAGGGGCAGGACAGATGGTCTATAACGTTGTCGATCAACTCACGAGTTGGCCAGGGATGCACAGTTATACCTATTGGCCCGACGGCAGCTTGAAATACGAGAAAGATGCCACCGGAACGAATGTGATGAAGTCCTACACCTATACCGACGATGGTCAACTTGCATCAGCGACTTTCGACGGCAAGACTTTGGCAAATAAGTGGGACGCCAACAACAATCGGGTTCGTTTCACCGTCGGCAGCAATATAAACAGCTTTGTGTATGATACTACGGCAGGAATACCTGCGGTCATCAAAGAAAATGGTGTATATTATATCCGCGAGCCTGGCGGTTCATTGATAGCTCGAAAAGACGACACTAACATAAGCTACTATCACTTCGATCAGCTTGGTTCGACGCGAATGCTGACTGATAATAACGGCACAGTCACGGACAAATACGCCTATGACGCCTATGGTGCGCTGATCACGCATGATAGGTATGTCGGCTCTGTGGATCAACCGTATCAATACGTCGGCCAACTCGGCTACTATACTCATTACCAAGAACCAGATTTCGGTCTTTTGCAGCTTGGAGTTAGGTTCTACGATCCGAGCTTGGGGAGGTTTACGCAGAGAGACCCTATTGAGAGGCTGAATCTTTACTATTATGCAGATTGTCGTCCTCTTCTTCTGACTGATGCCTTAGGTTTGGCTCCTAAGTTCCTTGGATGCACCGCAAATCAGGAAAAAGAGCTGAAGAAACACATATATGACATCTTGAACAATCGCCTGTCTTGCATAACTGGAGGAAGTGCTCTGAGGGCAGGCATAGAGAGCAGGTTGAAAGATGGCTATTTCAGATGCGGTAGTCGCCCCGGAGAACCGCCATGCACGGGCTGTGGATACACTGATAATCCCACACCTCGCATGCACATTCATATATGTAATAGCGCATTCAACCCTTCAACGTGCGGTTGCTTGGGCAGAACGATTATCCACGAGCTTGCCCACGCGAGCACAACCAATCTTCCCGGGGAAGACCCAGAAGGATATCAGTGCGAGAACGATTGTTATGGGAAGGGGAAGCTTGCATGTCCAAAGTAACCGTCGCTATTTCATCAGGCTTTATCCTGCTGCTTATCGCGTTAATGACCATAACTGTAATGATCGCTCCAAAGTCGTGGAGTTCGCCATCATCGAATAGAATATCGGTGCAAGTTTGTGTTCCTTCTGATGCGGAGACAAAAACACTTGGGCCAACTATGCTTGTACTATTAACCAATAACACTAATTGCACAGTACACATAGATCGACATTTATCAGGCGTTCCGATCAGTGGGCACAACTCACTTATCGTCCACGTTACTAATGCCAAGTCCGGTAGGAGTGCTGATTTGCGAGCGGAATTTAAGCCCATTAAGAGGACATGGGATGTAGATGATTTCATAGCGCTCGCACCGCAATACAGTTATGGGCTGGTCATTCGTTTGCGTGATTATTTTCGTTTGGAGCCAGGACAGACTTATCATGTTCAGTTTCAATACAAGAGTTTTTCGCCTGACAAGGTAGGCTCGCTGCATCCCTGGAACGGTACCACAAAGTCGAAGATTATGCCTATTAAAGTGTCGCCTTCGGATGAATAGATATATCATCCTGTTATCACGACGATCTGGTGCCGGGGGAAATCAACAAGTGGTTTCAACGACATGGAATATGCGCAAGTGGTCATATTTGATTTGGCGCATTCTGTATACTGGCCTACTAATATGGTTTGGTGCGTTTTACCTATTTGACCCAAGGAACGAACTGGGGTCAGAGCCGGGCTATTTCTTACTATTATGTGGCGTTCTGCCGTCTATCGTGCTTATTCCACTCGCTTGGTATTGGCCGTTGGTTGCACGCAAATGTGCGTTAATATACGGTTATCTGATACTACTCGGTGCTCTCGTGCTTGTAGCCACGGCGGAAGGGTTCCTGTGGTTATTGGTGGCGATTCCATTACTGGGTTTTCCCATCGAATCGATTGTGTTAAGCCTCAAGCGATCGTAAGACCAGTAATAATGCCGGGTTGCGCGATGTGGATCATTAAGCCTACTGCGAAGCCCTTATCGCCGCCACCGCGAAAGACCAGCTCGCCGAGACCGGCCAGGCAAAGAAGACTCAGATGCTAAGTGCTGATGCTGTTGCCCGAATGGAGAGGGAGATGGAAACCTTGCAGCGCGACCTGCATGCGCATGAGGATAGCTATGGGAGGAACTTTCTGAACCTGGTGGTGATCCGCGGATACCTCTCCAAGTTGCTGGACAATGGACGAGTCGTTCGGTTCCTCTCAAACTCGCATCCGGACCTGCGCAGCGGCTTTTCCCGCCGGATACATTGCATAATGGTGTTGGCGATGCATTTCGTCATTGTTTATGGGCATGCACTGTAATGAGAGATTGTGGAGCTAGAGCCTATAATTCCGGTGTTATAGATCACGAGGTGAATGGTGCTTGGTGGGCAAAGGGGAATTGGAATAGAACCGAGAGTCCAATGGATCTTGCAAATGACGAGATTGGGAGAAAGATTGCTGTAAGCGGTCAGAAATGCGAGCAAGGATGTCTTAAAAAGGCTCATAATGGTGATCTTTACGTGTTACACTAGTATTCAGCGGAGGGATTAATCTTGAGACTAGTGAGATCATATAAGTTGATCCTTGTTATTGCAGCGTTCTTAGTGCTTCTTGGACTTCTGATTAGATGCCACATGCGTGAAGTTCCGGTAGTTTTAGTTGGTCCGATTGGCCCTAGTTTGGACACTGTTGGTCCAATAGGCAAAGGCATGACGCGAAAACAAGTAATCGACATCCTGGGACGTCCACTGCGTCCACGTGGTAGTTTAACTGGAAGTGATTCTAGAGGTACCGACTACTTCTCTGGCATTTATGCAGATGTGGGCTGGACTCTGGGTGACAAGATTGCTAGCGTTTGTTTTCCTTTGTCAAGACTTGATGAAACTTACAGTGCTGATTTTCGCGTGATGCTGCGATTGTCCAATCGAAATGTTGTTTTATCAAGAAGGTTTAATTGGTCTAATGCTCAGCACCTGTGGAAAAACGAAAAATCGGCGTCTTCACGTCCACGCATCATTAAAGGAAATCATGTGATTATCCTTAGTTACTCAGAAAGGGAGTCTATTGCACTTGGTTTCTCAGTAGAAGATGACAAACTCCAAGATGTTCTTTATGTATTTAGAAACCATAGTGACAGGGACAAGGATTAACGACAACAAACCTCTTTGCCTATGTGAGCTATACATATAATGGGGTGACAAACAAATCCGGCGATGTGTATTATTTTGTCTATGACCCGACCGCTTCGATTCCTGCGGTGATTTATGAACAAGGGCCGGATTATAGATACCTCAACTTCCGTCAGCCCGATGGCTCGTTGATGTGCAGGGAGACTTATGACGGCGACGACCGCATTGCATCCCGAACATATCATTTCGACGGTTTGGGCAGCACGGTCGCGCTGTCTGATGAATCCGGCACGATCACTGATACCTATACTTATGATGCCTGGGGTAATTTAACAGCTCACACTGGCACGACTACCGATAATCCATATCAATACGTTGGCAATGATATCCAATATGAGATGACTATGATGAAATGTACTAAGATAGGAGCAATCTCAACATTCATTATTGCATGCATAGCCTTATGCATTTGCGATTGCTCTCGCTGTAGCTAAGTCATTTTTCGATGATCTGATCTAATTTCCATCCATAATTTCTCTTTCATCAACCCACCCTCTCCGGCGCTTGCGCGCCGGAAAAGAATGTTTCCTACGTCAGACACATCCTCCGCCATAGTGGCAAATTTTTACCTTGACACTTTTGTGCATCTCATACCGACGGCGATAGTTCGCGCAATTGCAATATTATTGTTGACAATTCGGCGCGTGGGTTGTTAATGTTGATTAGCAATTCTATGTAAACGGGTGTGCAAAAGGAGTGCAAATGCTTAGTCTTTGCGCCAGAGATATTATGACGCGAGATGTTGTTACTGCTCGCAAGGGAACTTCAATCGAAACGGCAGTGCGCTTGATGGCGGATAATCGTGTCAGTGGGCTGCCTGTTGTGGACACAGAAGGATTTCTGCTAGGCATGATAAGCGAGAGCGATGTTTTATTAAAGGATATTAACGCGCTTTCTGAGACTCGCGGAACTCCACATGGCATATTTGCGCCGCGGCCTTATGGGGTAGATGAGGCTTACAGGCGCGCTCAAAGCCAGCTCGTGGAAGAAGCGATGACAAAGAAAGTTGTTGTCTTTTCCGAAGACTCGCTTGTTGTTGATATTGCTCAGACAATGATAGAGCATGCGATCAACCGTGTGCCAATA
>JAEWSK010000204.1 GCA_023398345.1 Armatimonadota bacterium
TAGTGATTGTCGGCGTTGCAATCGACGCGGATAAAGACGACGTAAAGTCGTTTGCAAAAAAGCAGAAGATCAACTATACCGTTTGCCATGACCCCAATGCAAAGACTGTTGGTAAGAGCTATCAAGTGCAGGGTATTCCGGCGACCTATATCATAGATAAGAAAGGCGTAATTCGGAGCGTCCACTCTGGCTTTGGCGGAGCGGAAGATGCCGCCAAAATGGACAAAGAAATCGCATCGCTCCTCAAGTAGCGCCTTTTAGTGGGATTTGAAATTTTTACAAATGGGTGCTGAATACTAACTTGGTTGGGGACATTGTCTCCAGCCAAGTTTTTATGTGCGTTTTTGCCTTGATACTCTTTTCCACGTGGTGCTATAATGACCACACTACGCGATCAAGCGAGGTTAGTATGCCACAGCTAAACAAGAAAGACATCGAAAACGTTGCCAACCTCAGTCGACTGCAACTCAGTGAAGATGAAAAGGACAAGCTCATTGTTCATATAAACCGACTTTTGGAGAATTTTGGCGAGCTTGCCGAGCTCAATACGGATGGCGTGGAACCCACCTCGCATACGATTCCCGTGTTTAACGTTTTTCGCAAGGATGAGGTGAAACCATCCGTGCCGGTTGAGGATGTCATATCCAACGGCCCCCAGGTTGCTGATAACTGTTTCGTCGTTCCAAGAGTAGTGGAGACGTAACGGGTTTTTGTATAAAGATTAGCTATAAGGCAGGTTCAAAGTGGCGGATAAGCTATACGAACTGACGGCGCATGAGCTGTCGGATATGATTCGTGAAAAAAAAGTAAGCGCGCGCGAGGTAACTCAGGATTTCATCAATAGAACCGATGCGGTTGAAGATCGCGTCAAGGCGTATCTGACAGAGACGCCGGAAATAGCATTAGCGCAGGCCGATGCCGTCGATGAGGCGATTGCCGCAGGCGAAGATATTGGGCCGCTGGCTGGCGTTCCCGGAGCAATTAAAGATAATATGAGCACTCGCGGTGTGCTTACAACATGCGCATCAAAGGTGCTTTACAATTATAAGCCGATATATGATGCGACCGTCATAAATCGACTCAATGCCGAACGCTTCGTAATGGTCGGAAAGACAAATCTCGATGAGTTTGCAATGGGCGGCTCGACCGAAAACTCTGGCTACTTTGTTACGCACAACCCTTGGGATTTAGGCCGAGTGGCCGGTGGTTCAAGCGGTGGGTCAGCGGCTGCCGTTGCTGCGGATGAGTGTGTATTTGCGCTAGGATCTGATACGGGTGGGTCGATTCGTCAGCCCGCGTCGTTTTGTGGTGTTGTAGGAATGAAGCCAACCTACGGCCGCGTCTCGCGCTATGGTCTTGTGGCGTTCGCTTCATCTCTGGATCAAATCGGGCCGATTACAAAGGATGTAACAGACTGCGCGTTGGTTTTAAACGCCATCTGCGGCAAAGACTCCTGCGACTCCACTTCTCTTGACGTTCCAACGCCGGATTTCACAAGAGTCCTTCGCGATGATGTTAAGGGATTGAGAATCGGTGTTCCAAAGGAGTTCTTTGGTTTGGGAACAGACCCTGAGATTTCAGCGGCCGTTATGGACGCTGTGCAAACTCTTTCAGGGTTGGGAGCAGAGTATAAAGAGACTTCCATGCCCAGCGTTAAATATGGCGTGCCGACATATTATATAATCGCGCCGGCCGAAGCAAGCTCGAATCTCGCGCGCTATGACGGGGTTAGATACGGCCTGCGATCAAAGAATTCTCCCGACGTGATTTCGATGTTCGAGAACACCCGCGAAGAAGGGTTTGGAGCCGAAGTAAAGCAGCGAATAATGATCGGCACATATGCCCTATCTGCGGGCTATTATGACGCATACTACCTCAAGGCGCAGAAAGTCCGAACACTACTGCGGCGTGATTTTGACAAGGTTTTTGATGAGTTTGACGTAATAGTCACTCCGACCGCTCCAATGGTTGCGTGGGGGATCGGCGAGTTGATGGACGATCCGTTTGCAATGAAGCTTGCCGATATTTGCACTATTCCTGTAAATATGGCCGGACTGCCCGGAATTTCCGTGCCGTGTGGATTCAGCAAGGCCGGAATGCCGATTGGGTTGCAGTTGATCGGCAAGGCGCTGGACGAAGAGACTTTGTTAAGAGTTGCATATACGTATGAGTGCAACACAGACTGGCACAAGCGCAAACCGACGCTCTAAATTGTATATTCGCAACATTAAATATTAAAATCCTGGAAGTGGGTTATGATCGAATACGAACCAGTTATTGGCATGGAAGTTCATGTGGAGCTGCAGACAAACTCCAAGATGTTCTGTGGCTGTGAGGTTGCGTTTGGAGGTGATCCGAACACGCGGTGCTGTCCGGTGTGTTTGGGTCTGCCAGGTAGCCTACCTGTAGTTAACGAGCGCGCGATAGAGCTTATGAGCAAAGCGGCGCTTGCATTAAACTGCACCGTTGTATCTCAGTGCATTTTTCACCGCAAGAATTATTACTATCCGGACATGCCAAAAAACTATCAGGTTTCGCAATATGACAACCCAATCGGCACGGATGGCTATGTTGAAATATTCGCAAATGGAAAGCCAAAGAAAATAGCCGTTCGCCGGGTTCACATGGAGGAGGATGCAGGCAAGCTGCTGCACGTCGACGGCAATCGCAGCCTTGTGGATTACAACCGCGCCGGAACGCCGCTAATGGAAATAGTCACAATGAACCCGCCGCCGCCGGGCATGGATCAAATCGAAACGGCCGATGAAGCGAGAGAATATCTCCAGCGACTGCGGCAAATTCTCCTCTACCTCGGAGTCAGCGATTGCAAGATGGAGGAGGGGAGCATGCGTTGTGAACCCAATATCTCCATCAAGCCCAAAGGCCAAATTGAGTTCGGCACAAAGACAGAAATCAAGAATTTGAACTCATTTAGGGCAGTTTATATGGGCGTGGACTACGAGCTAAAGCGTCAGGAGAAAGTTTTGCGCGAGGGCGGCAAAGTTATCCAGGAGACCCGCCGATGGGATGATGCGCGAGGCGTCACATCTTCGATGCGAACAAAAGAAGTCGAGCAGGAGTATCGCTACTTCCCGGAACCCGACCTCGTCCCAATGCGATTCTCTGAGGAATGGATAGCCGAGCGCCGCGCAGAGATACCAGAGCTGCCTATGGCAAAAATACGCCGGTTTATGTCGGACTATAGCATTTCTCAAGCTGATGCTGAGGTGCTTACCGATTCCATCGAACTTGCGGATTTTTACGACGACTGCGCAAAAGCATCCGATGATCCCAAAATTGTAGCCAACTGGCTTACAGGCGAGTTTTTGCGACTTGTGAATGCGAACGGCACTGCAATTGCTGATATAAATATTACTTCAAAGATGCTCTCGGAGCTGCTTTGTCTTATCGACAAAGGCACGATTAACCGCAATACGGCCAAGTCCGTCTTTGAAGAGATGTTCGCCACAGGCAAGTGCGCATCTGAGATCGTCAAAGCAAAGGGCCTTGAACAGGTCTCCGATACCGGCGAAATCGAAGCCGCAGTGGACCGCGTAATTGCCGCACATCCCAAAGAGCTCGATCGCTATAAAGGCGGCGAGGATAAGCTAATTGGCTTCTTTGTTGGCCAAGTTATGCGCGAGATGAAAGGCAAGGCAAATCCAACGGTAGTGAACGAACTGCTGAAAGGGAAGTTGATCTAGTCTAAAACGGCATGATGCACGACTTCGTTGACTAATCTGAAGGATTCGGCGAATGCCGCAGTGAAGTTCGTTGTAAATGCGTTTACTTTTCGATGACTTTGTGAGGGTGCAATGAGATTTGGATGCTGCGCGGATCTGGACAAGATCGAGGCCGTTCGGAACGCGGGGTATGATTATATTGAGCTTGCCGTGGCCAATGTGAAAGCCGAGTCCTCGCACTCGGAGTTTGAGCATGTGCGAGAGATTATATCTGACTGCGGCATTGTGCCGGAAGTATGGAATCGCCTTCTGCCGGACGATATGAATGTCGTCGGAGAGGAAGTCGATCTTTATCGAATTGAGCGCTATCTGCGCACGGCATTTGAGCGCATTGAAGAGTTGAGAGGCGAAATTGTCGTCTTCGGCAGTGGAACTGCGCGCTCAGTTCCCGTCGGATTTTCAGTCGACGAGGCAGACGATCAACTTGTAGAGTTCCTGACTGTCGCCGGCCAGGTCGCCGGTGCATACGGCATTTGTGTGGCAGTCGAGCCGCTTGATTCAAGTCGCACAAACAACATCAATACAATCGCGCAGGCCGTCGAATTAGTTACAAAAGTGGATCACCCGTTCGTAAAGGTGCTTGTCGATCTCGGTCATATGCAAGCATGCGGTGAGCCACTGTCTGCGATTTCGGCTGCTGCCGGAGAGATTGTGCATGCGCATGTGTCCGATGCTGATCGTCTATGCCCAGGCAGCGGCAATTACCCTATTGAAGAATTTATTGATGCGCTCAAGGCCGTCGGTTATGACGATCGTCTGTCAGTCGAGTGCGCTTGGCGGGACTTTGACGTAGAATGCGTAAATGCGCTGGAGTTACTTCGCCGATTAAATTGAAAGTTGGCTGCAATTTATGCGCTTGCGTGTTATAGTTTTTTTGTGTGCTGTCACCCTTGCATCCATCCCCGCGTTTGGCACGCCGACATCACTTAACGCCGTCCCAACTGCTGATGTGCTTGCCTGTGGACAGGCCAATCTTGCCGTGCAATTTTCCGGCGGTCGAATTTCCGGCGATTACGATTTTTTTAACCAGTTCCAGACTGAGTTTGGATTTGGGAAAAATATCGAGTTGGGAGTTGATTTCTCAATCGGGCCTAACACCGGCAATCCGTGCAACGCAAAATATCGGATATATGATGAGACCAAGCATCGGCCTGCAATTGCGATTGGGCAATATGTCGATCTTTACGGCACGGGCAATCCGCCATATATTACAAGCTATAAGAGAATTGGCACGTCGAGACTGCATTTTGGTGCTACTCGTATAGATCAATCTATCCGCGCACTTGCCGGATATGATCTCTGGCATGGCAGGCCATTTACGCTTCAGGCGGATTATGTTTCCGGCCCGAGAACGTATGCAAGTATTGGATTTGTGCTCAATCTTCGCGATGGATTTTCGATTAACGCAGCCCAGTTGATAGGCAACTCAGACCAAGCCCCCAATGCCTATATGGTGATTGCGGGTTGGACTGGGCAATTGTTTGGCAAATCTGCGAGCGATAACTCATCATTAAAGAAATGCACCGGGAGGCAGAAAGTGATTATTTTGGCGCACCGTGGAGAGTCATATATAGCCCCGGAAAACACTCTGTCTGCATTTAATCTTGCTTGGAAAAATGGCGCAAAGGCCGTCGAACTCGACGTTCATATGTCGCGTGACAATAAAATTGTCGTGATGCATGATGACAGCACAACTCGCACGTCCGGCGTCGAATATATAATCAGCAAAACTGATTCTGCTGAACTGCGCAAGCTCGACGTCGGAAGATGGAAAAGCGAACAGTACGCAGGCGAAAAGATACCATTTTTGGAAGAAGCGCTCGCTACTATTCCGCCGCGATGCATAATGTTCGTTGAGGTTAAGTGCGGGCTGGAGGCACTGCCTTATATACGTGATATTATCGATAAGAGTGGTAAGCGTTCGCAAGTGGCAATCATCAGCTTTAGCCTTGATGTTGTCAGCGCATCCAAGAAGTTGATGGCTGATATTCCTCACTATTGGCTGCGCTCTCCGCGTATCGACAGTGAGACAAAAAAAGATATACCATATGACAACAGCCTAATTAAAATTGCAAAAGAAAACAATCTCGACGGACTCGATTTGCAGTACTATATGCTAACCAAGGAGTTTGCAGACGAAATTAAGGCGAGTGGTTTGTCTTTATGGACATGGAATACAAACACTCCCGAAAAAGCGCAGTATCAGATAGATATGGGCGTAGATGGGTTTACAACCGACCGCTGCGGATGGATGCTGGATCAACTTAAATGAGTTTTGCACCTGACGTTATCATTCGTAAAGCAATCGAAACAGATGTTCCGGCGCTGATAAAGCTCGTTCGTGGCCTGGCAGAATATGAAAAGCTGACGCATGCGTTTACTGCAACCGAGGAGTCATACACAACGGCGCTGTTCGGTGAGAACCCGGTGGCCGAAGCGCTCATCGCGCTATACAAAAACGAGCCTGTCGGCTATGCGGTGTTCTTCCATAATTTCTCGACGTTCAATGGTCGCGCAGGAATCTACCTTGAGGACATCTATGTCTGTCCTGATGTGCGCGGCAAAGGCATAGGCAAAAAGCTCTTTACAATGGTTGCTCGTATTGCAAAAGACCGCAACTGTGGACGCTACGAGTGGTGTGTGCTCAAGTGGAATACTCCCGCAATAGAGTTTTACAGTTCCCTGGGTGGCGAATTGCTCGACGATTGGAAAATGATGCGTCTTGAGGGAGAT
>JAEWSK010000230.1 GCA_023398345.1 Armatimonadota bacterium
TATGGGCGGAAGTGCGAGAGCAGCCCAGCACACGCGCAACGATTATTACAAAAGCCACGGTCGCTGCAGAACTGGAAGTCACGGACTCGACGGGCGATTGGGTGGAACTACACCTGCCCGACAACAGGATCGGCTTTGTTCGCAAGACCGACGTAAAGCTCGTGGACAAGGCCAAAGCCGTAGCGATATGGCTGCCTACTCCGGACAAAATAATCGAGACCGCATGCCGGCTGATAGGAGTGCCGTATTTGTGGGGTGGAACGTCGCCATTCGGCATTGACTGCTCAGGATTTGTGCAGTTGGTGCACCGTATACATGGCGTTACACTGCTGCGAGACGCACACATGCAGGCAGGCGATCCGCGCTGTCAAAGAGTCGAGCGCGATGACGTTAAAATGGGCGATATGGTTTACTTCGGCAAGACAAAAGATCCGGATCTTTCAGCCGTCAAGCACACAGGCATCGCAATAGATAACGAACGATTCATCCACTCCGGAGGCCGGGTGGGCGTGACAATTTCACGCTTCGACGACCCCACATCGCCCTATGTCGATAGATATTGGGGCGCACGCAGGATAAGACTCGATACGCTGGACATAGGCGGCGGCGCACCGGAAGATTAGCAAGAATTATGAGTTATGAACGTTGAGCAATGAATTGGCCTGTCGCGCAGACGGCAATTCATAATTCGCAATTCATAACTCATAAACTTGTATTTTTTTACGCCCACGGATGTTCGATATTCTGGACAGAATCGTAGCCACGCCACATCATCAAATGATCTAATACTGTAATCCGAACCATCGCTTCGGCAACGGCAACCAGCCTCGCTGTGATTGTCGGATCGCGACGCGTTATCGCTGCGAGCTTCTCGTTTTGCATCTTGGCCATATTCACTGTCTGCTGGTCGATTGAAATAGTAGCTGTGGGTTTTACGGCCACTTTCACAACTATGTCCTCGCCATTGGAAATGCCGCCTTCGATGCCACCTGCGTTATTGGTTTTGAACCGCACTTTGCCGTTGTCATTGATGTAGGGAATGTCGTTACACTCGGAGCCTTTCATGTTCGAGACGCCAAAACCCGCGCCGAACTCCACTCCACGCACCGCGCCGATGCTCATTAGGGCATGCGCGATAGTCGCATTGAGCTTATCGAATACGGGTTCGCCCAATCCCGCGGGCACACCTCGCGCAATTACTTCGACCGTGCCGCCTGCCGTGTCACCCTCGTCCTTGATCTCAAGAACGCGCGCGATCATTTTTTCGGCAGCCTCAGGATCTGCGCAGTTAATTAAATTCTGTCGATAGCCCGCTTTTATTC
Source organism: Armatimonadota bacterium (assembly GCA_023398345.1). Lineage (GTDB taxonomy): Bacteria > Armatimonadota > UBA5829 > UBA5829 > UBA5829 > DTKD01. Next base: position 1,323 of record JAEWSK010000230.1, read on the forward strand.
CATCAAAGCCAAGTTCACTCGACTTTATGCCCATGCACTCGCATGTGTGACCAAGAACCTCTATGCCGTTTTGCACAAGAATCTTTTTGGCAACTGCACCCGCTGCAACTCGCATGCACGTCTCCCTGCCACTGGCTCGACCCGCTCCACACCAATCGGCAAACTTGCCGTACTTAATCATATGCGTATATTCGGCATGGCCCGGCCGGACTAAATTTTTCACGTCGAAATACTGTTTGACGTGGATGTCGTGACGATCTACGTTATAGATTATCATCCCCAAAGGCGCGCCTGTGGTTATGCCGTCGCGCACGCCTGCGAAAATGTGAACCTGATCGGTTTCCTGACGCGGCGAGTCCAAAGGCGAAGTGCCCGGCCTGCGGGTGTCGAGTTCGACTTGAATTTCCTCGTCTGTAATTGCAAGCCCCGACGGGCAGCCGTCTATAATTGCAACCAGCGCGTCGCCGTAGCTTTCGCCACACGCAGTCACTCTGAACATTCTTCCAAAGGTATTTCCTAGCAAGTGTGAACCTCCAATTACGAGTTATAAAATCAGTATTCGATCTTTATCAATTTGCTGTGCCCATCTCCGCACCCGCAGAGATCATTAGTTCTACAAAATTTGGGAACGTAACGTTCAATGCCTCAGCAGTATTAATAACAGTTTCGCCATTGGTGCAAAGTCCCGCGATTGCCAACGCCATTATTACGCGGTGGTCAAAATGGCCGTCCAGATGGGCCGGGTTAAGGCGGCTGCCTCGAATCGACAGGCCGTCCGGCAGTTCCTTTACGTCCGCGCCCATCTTTGTAAGTTCCTCACACATTACGGATATTCGATCTGTCTCTTTAAGCCTCGCCTGAGCCACATTCACCAGCCGCGTTTCGCCCTCGGCAAAGCACGCCGTCACTGCCATCGCCGGAAGCGCGTCGGGGGTATCAGCGAGGTCAAACTCAGAGCCATGCAACCCGCCGCCGGTTATTTTCAATCCATCCGATATTCGCTCTACATTCGCCCCCATATCGACAAGCATCTCGGCAACAGCCTTGTCACCCTGGGTATCATCCATATCGAGGCCAAGCAGCGTCAGCTCGGATCGGGTAATTGCAGCCGCGCACATAAAAAATGTCGCTGAGCTGAAATCCGCCGGTATCGCCTTATCAAAAGCCCTATAGCTTTGATTTCCCCGTATGCGAAAACGACGATAGTTGTCGTTTTCTATTGCGACGCCCTGCTCATTAAGCCATTTGAGCGTCATTTCAATATATGGCTTTTCAGTAAGGCTCTCGATATTAATAATTGTGTCGCCATTTGCAAGCGGACAATTTAGCAGCAGGCTGGTTAAATACTGCGAAGTCTGGCTGCAATCGAGCGTTATCTCGCCTCCACGCATGGGGCCATGCACAATAATTGGCGACTTGCCGTTTGCACGAGTCGATTCGACTTTTGCGCCCAACGCATTCAATGCATTAATTAGCGGCCCTGCGGGTCTGCGGCGAATTTGATCGTCGCCGGTAAGCACGGTGCAGCCGTCTGCAAGCGCAGCCGAGCCAAGAGCAATATAAAGCGTTGTGCCGGAGTTGCCCACGTCTATCACGTTTTCCGGAACGCTCGGATTGTTCGCAACGCCGCGAATGCTCCAATCTGAAGATGCGTCAATATCCGCGCCAAAAAGTCGATATGCCTCAATTGCAGAAAGCGTATCCGACGCAATCAGCGGCTCCCGGACGCGCGAAATCCCGTCCGCAAGCGACGCAATCGCAACCGCACGGACTGTGTGGGATTTCGAGCCGGGGATTCTTACCGAACCCGACAGCTTGGATTTGTTAACTATCAGCTTCACTATTTGTGCCTATACATATTTTCTTAAGGATACTTGACGCACGGCTTGGTTGTCAAACAAAACCAAAGATTGAGATACATATAAGATTTACGAAAACTAGCTGGGGCTTTGTCCCATGTTGGGAATCTGAGTATAAAAACTCTCAGAGCAAATTTCGTATATGTAATATACACCCCAAATATTAGGAAAGCCCGTAAGTAATAGGGAATAGAAAATAGAAGGAACAGTTTTGCAATAGGAGTAATAGATGGCAGCCAAGTGTTTGCTCGAATATGGGCAAAAGATAGTATTTCTGGGAGACAGCATCACCGAAGCCGCTGATGGATATGTGCGGACATTCCAAAGCATAGCTGAAACACTACTGCCAGACATGAAACTTGAGTATATAAACGCCGGGGTCGGCGGCAATAATATCAAAGATATGCTAAAACGCATCGGTGAAGATGTGATTGCACACGACCCGGACTGGATAGCTGTCAGCGCAGGCATCAACGACGTTTGGCACGGCTACAATGGCATAGACATCGAGCAATTTTGCTCAAATTACGACGAACTTGTTGGACGGCTTGCAAAGCAGACTGTCGGCAAACTCGCGCTGTTTACAACGACGGTGATAGGCGAGGAACTCGACAGCGAGGCAAACCAGAGGCTGATCGACTATAACAAGCATATCCGCGCGGTCGCAAAAAAGCGCGGACATTTGCTCGTAGATATGAACGAGGCGTTTCATGCCGCAATTACGCGCTGGCATACTATAGGAACTGATTTAAAATTTACATCCGACGGCGTTCATACAAACCCGACTGGCGCTTATTTAATGGCTCACACGCTGGCAAAAGCGTGGGGCGTGCTCTGAGATATCCAAACATTCGGCATTCGCATTATCCTAAAACTCTAATGGCCATTGGCAATGTTTTTGCGCGTCATTACAAGTATAACAAGCCGGAGTTAGGATATTATGAAACACCGCGTTTTTGCCGTCTGCCGATTTTTTTGCGCCATAGCCGCGATAGCGTGCATAAGCACTGCGACATGGGGAGTGACACCAATGAGCGTTGAACTGAAAAAAAGTCGGGACTTCGCAACTGTTGCATTTGATCCAAGCAAACCCAGTTATTTGCCGTTCTCATTTATTTACGACAATAAAGCCTCATCTCAAATTCTCAGCAGTTGGACAATAAAAAGCAGTGTGGTCAAAACTGAAAAAGATTGCATCGAGCGAGTGCTTACCTGCACCGACCCGGCGACCGGGCTGGAAATACGCTGCGACATAAAGCAATATCTCGACTTGCCGGCAATTGAGTGGGTGCTTCATCTGAAAAACACCGGCAAAAGCGACACTGCCATTATCGAGCAAATTCGTCCGCTGGATATTCAAATAAACGGCGGCGATAACTTCACAATCCACCATTCGCTCGGCGATGACAACTCAGCAAAGAGCTTCGCACCGGTGTATGATGTTCTTAGCGCGGATAAGCCCGGTCCACTTGTGCTTGCGCCAAAAGGCGGGCGTTCATCCGACGGCAATATGCCGTATTTTAATATTGAGTGGAAGAACAACGGCATCGCGGCAGCTATCGGATGGTCGGGCGAGTGGGAGTCTGACTTTGAAGTTAAAAAGACCGGCAAACTGCAATTTCGCGCAGGACAGCAACTTACGCATTTAAAACTCCACCCATCTGAAACTATACGAACCCCTCGAATACTTTTCGTGTTCTGGAATGGCGACGACCAAATCAAAGGAAACAATCTATTCCGTCAGGTGATGATAAAGCACTACATGCCGCGGCGGGATGGGAAGTTGGTGCTTGCGCCGATATGCGGGAGCGTTAACTGGGCCGAGCCCAACGGCAACTATGAAAAGCCTCATATTAAAGTCATGCAGCCACTTGCAGACCTCGGCGTGGAGGTGTTTTGGTCGGACATGGATCCGCAGCAGTGGTATCCCAAGGGTTTTCCCGAAGGCACTGGAACATGGGAGCCGGATCGATCCAAATACCCCAACGGCTTAAAACCAGTCGGCGACACTGCAAAGGCTGCAGGGCTTGGTTATCTGCTTTGGTTTGAACCGGAAAGAGTTCATCCGGGAAGTAAAATCGACATAGATCACCCGGCATATGTGATGAAGCCCAAGGACGAGTGGAGTCAGCTATTTAGATTGCACGATGAGAAGGCGCGAAAATGGCTGACGGATTACATCGATGTCCAAATCACAGACGCGGGGATCAATTGGCTGCGCTGGGACTTCAATATCGAACCGCTGGGATTCTGGAGACGCAACGATGAACCCGACCGCCAGGGCATCACTGAAATTCGCCACATCGAAGGCCTTTATGCAATGTGGGACGAATTGCGCGCGCGCCATCCCGAGCTGGTCGTAGACAACTGCGCAAGCGGTGGTCGACGCATTGACATTGAAACATGCATGCGCGGCCTGCCGCTATGGCACAGTGATATGCAGTGCTTTGGGCCAAAGCCAGACGCTGACCAGCTTCAAAACGGTGGACTAAATCTATGGGTTCCTATGCATGGCTGCGGCAGCTTTGAGCTAGAACCGTCCTATATTTTTCGCAGTCAGATGACCGCGGGTAACATCCTATTGACCTTGAACTCAAAAAAACTAATCGAATCCGACAACGCAAAAATTATTGATTCGGCAAAAAAATCAGTCGCTCTATACAAAAAACTGCGACCATATATGGTGGGGGACTTCTATCCTCTGTTTGTGCACAGTGACAGCGACGCAGTCTGGTACGGCTATCAATTCGACAACCCAAACATAAAAGCCGGTTATGCAATGCTGTTCAGAAGAGAAAAGAACGCCGAATCAACTAAAGCCATAGCGCTTCGTGGCATTGATCCAAATGCGACATATGAGATCAGTTATGAGGACACGACTGAGAAAAAGACGATCAGTGGCAGCGAGCTTTGCAATTTAACGATAGATATACCGTCCGCGCCCGGATCGGCAATTGTGTACTACGCGCAGACAAAATAAAATGCGTTAATGTCAGGAGGACAAGTCCTCCTGACATTGAAAAAAAACGCAAAACGTCACTGCGAGACTGTGCAGTGTTTTTCTAAATAGGCAATAATAGCGTCATCGTTGTCGGCGATGACCTGGCCGTCATCTGTAACAAGCGTCGGTATACCCGTCTGCCCTGAAACGTCGATCAACTCTTTGCGGTCGGATTTGACGCGAGAGACATTTATATTGACATAGGTTATGCCCAGATCAGTCATCTTTGCTCGAACTCTCGCGCAATAGGGACACCACTCGGCTTGATATAACTTGAGCATGCGCCACCCTCCCAATAAAGCAAAATTAGGCTGGGATCGTCACAGGAAGAACTCCGCGCGGTTCGATCTTTCCGAAGATCAACGCCGCAGCCGCTTCCAACGAGCCCTCGCGATAGCCATATGTGCACACATAAGCGCCCACTTTCGGGAATTTGCGCAGATCATACGGTTCGCGAACGGCCACCACTATCAGTTTCTTACCCAAACCGTCTAGCATCTTTACAACATCGGTTTGCAGCGCTTGATCGGTCGCCTTTTTCCAAGGCTCTACTGGACAAGTCGGTATGACTATAACATGCGCAGACTCAGCAGCAGCCATCGCCTGCTTCAAAGCCGCATCGCGCTCCTCTTTTAGCTCTAACGCCTCCACATTGGCCCAGTGCGCCCGGAGCGCGGATGCGAGTGACGGCACTGTTGAGTGCGTTCCGACTACAAGCACTTTTTCGTCTTTGCCAAGCTTGAGCGGAATTGCGCAATCATCGTTTTTGACCATCGTCACGCCTCGCTCGACGATCTCTTTTTGGACAGATAAATGCTCCGGTGTGCGCAGCAGTTTGTCAAGAGCATTGGGATCGACAAACCGTCGCTTATCAAGACCATACTCGCGTTTCATTGCCATAATACGAGCTACTGACTCATCTATTCGCGATTCAGAAATGCGACCGTCCACAACGGCCTTTATGATTGCCTCGCGAGACTCTCGCTGTGCCGAAAGTGTGTGCGGAATTAAAATAATATCGACCCCGGCCTCAACTGCCAGCACCGACGCCTCAGGCACACTCCAATGGTTGGCAATGCCCTTCATTTCCATCGAATCAGTGGCGATTACTCCGCTATAGCCCATTTCCTCGCGCAGCAATCCAGTGATTATCCTGCGGGAAAGCGTAGATGGCAGATCGGGATCGAGCGCGGGAAACATTATGTGTGTGGTCATTATGCTCGACACACCTGCCGCAATTGCCGCCCTAAACGGCTTTAATTCGATCTCATGCAGCCTTTCGCGCGCATATGGAACCGACGCCAAAGCCAAGTGCGAATCGACAGATGTGTCGCCGTGACCTGGAAAGTGCTTTGCGCATGCAATTACGCCCGCGTCTTGAAACCCGCGAATGGCCTGCACACCAAACTCAGAGACAACATCGGGCGATTCGCTGTAAGAGCGAGTGCCGATGATCGGATTATCGGGATTATTGTTAACATCGATTGATGGGGCGAAGTCGTAATTTACACCCAGCGCCTTTAGCTCCTCGCCGCATGCATAGCAGGCTTTGTAGGCAAGCTCGGGCTGACGGGTAGCGCCCAGCGTCATCGCCGATGGCATAATCGTCACGCCTTTATTGAATCGCGCAACCATGCCGCCCTCTTGATCGACGTTTATAAGCAACGGCTCGCGTGAAAGAGACTGAAGCTCGTTTATAGTATTTACAGTAACTTTAAGGTCGTCGTGGCGGACGTTGCGGCCCATTAAGATGATGCCGCCGACCTCCATGTCCTGCACGATTTCGCGGGCATTTTCGCAAACTGTCGTATCATCAGTCGCATTGTCGCCTTCCCAACCAAACATAAGCATCGTGCCGACTTTTTGCTCAAGCTTCATCCAAAGTCTCCCCGTAATTCACACTCGATAGCTATTAGATTTAAGTGCTCAACCATCTGACTCACACATGGAACGCTGCAAAGCGTTAATTTGCGGGCGTCCATGTAGAAGTCAAGTCACCAGAGGTCGCCTTTATCGAACGGCCTGTCGTCGAATCGTCCCAAGTAATTGTCGTTACAAACTCACCCTTGTCACCAATCACGCCGCTGTCTGCATCAGCCTTGCCGCCAGTCACCACAAGTAAAACTGGACTACCGACACATGGGCCACCTACCGAATCCACAACTTTAATTATCAACTTCGCAACAAGCGGGTTTTGCTTGTCCGCGTTGAGAATAATATTGATTTTTACTGCAGTGCCCGCGATGACTTTAGCATCACGGCTCACAAGCTGCGAACCATAAAAAGCCCTTATTCCAGTGCGCTTCAGACCAAGAGGCGTGAAATATCCCTGCTGGTTTACAAATCCGCCACCGTTTGACGTGCCCCACACTGTCCGATTCAGCACGTCGCTTGTAACGGGGCATGCGTTGCTGGTCAGTAAAAGCTGCGCGCCTTTGTCTTCAGCAACTTCGTCGGCGCATTCAATTGCAAGATTTGGCAGTTGCTCAAATGAGTCGCTTTTTGCAAACACAAGCAGAGCATTTGCCACCGGCCTCTGCTCTCCACCAGATGGGCTGTTTAGGATTATGCCACGGTACGAAAGCGTCGTAGACCCACCGCCGTCGAGATTAATTGCGCTGGTTGCACCGAGCCGCTTCATTAAATCGGACAGATCGGGCAGATTTATGCCTCTGCTGAACCTTTGGCGGCCGTCGACTGTCGCGAGAATCAATTTGCCGGCGGATGTTATGCCCACGGCAGTGCGCGGGTGGCGATCCGACGAAAACTCAGGGCCCATTATTTCATTTTCCAGATCAATAAACTGCTTGCCGTCTTTAAGAATCCAAGGCCCGCCCGAAACACAGTTATCGACTTGCGCGTAGTCAACTCCATTTGGACTTTTTATATCAAAGCGCACCGTCAGCTTATCGCCTACATTGAGATTTTCCTTGAGAAAAAATGCCGCCGGGCCGCCCGATGACAAAACCGCCCCACCCTTTGGTATGGGCGTGTCGGTTGCGTTCTCGCGAACTTGTGTCACTGTGAAACTTATATTCTTTGACGGACAAACAGGCAGTTCGTCGGAGGTCAAAATGGCCTCCACACCCGCATACTTGGTTGCGGTGCTGTTGCCAAATGTGGAGGTGTATAGAACTACTTGATTGGTGTCACGGGAGCGGTTGATTCCGTCGATCTGACGACTTATATTGTTGGATAATGTGAGTTTGGCGTCGAATGTCGGATTGTCAAAAACAGCGCTGCCGTCCTTGCGTATTGCCACGACTGCGCGATTGTTGGTTGGCTCGCTGATAAGTTCGCTGTCAATAATGCACAGTCCCAGTGGGTCGCCTGTGTACGGAAAGAAATCGGCGTTTAGCCCTAAAAGAGCCCCTCTGCGCTCAGTAAGCGCGCTTATTGACTCCCGACCTTGCAGCGCATCTTTGATATAGACAATGTCACGACCAATGGCGGCTTTCACTGAAGTGCCGCTGCACTTCGTGTCGACAGTCACGGCGTTGATGACCAAAGCAGGGTCTGTGTTGATTTCTTGATTGAGCGTAATTCCCGGCGCAAGCTGCTTTGTTATCTGTGAGGCAGACGCAAACGATAATACGGCCGCCAGCAGAATAATACAAGTGGCGGCCCGAAAACATGTCACACGTTTTAACACTTAAAAAATCCCCCTATTGAGCCTGTTCTTTCTTTACTTCAACAGCAATGGGCAGAATATCTCCACCTCGGCTCAGCGGGCAAGTCGATAAATAATTGCCGTCCATCATAACATCCCAGACGAGTACGTAATTGCCCTCTTGAGCCGGAGCTTGAACAATTGCATTCACAACCGCGGGCCAGCCGGGCTCGGCTTTTGTTTTGATAGGAGTGGCCATGCCGTCCCATTCCAACTCATTTCCATTGCGCGAATACCAATGGTAGCCGATTTTTGTTTTTTTTGCGTCCCATGTCGCCATGCCGGTGTTGCGGAAGACGACTTTTGCCTCAACTGACTTACCGGGGGCAACGGTGGCCGGCACATCTGAGTCGACAATGCGGGGGCCGTAGTCGCTGGAGTAAATATTGATTGCGCGCGCATACACTGCCCCGCCTGACTCGGAAAATCGTTTCACTTCCTTTGTCCCATTGAGAATGTCGAATTGAATTTGGTATGTCCAAGTGTCATCGAGCTTGGAGACATCTATGGGCTTTTTTGACGCAAGCATCAGATCGGTTTTAAACTCCGCAATCTCACCCGGCCTGCACGGCTTGGAAAGTGTCGCGCGTATTGGATTGATCGGAACCTCGATGCCGGGATCGTCCGGGTTGGATCGCTGAACCTTAAACAGACGGCAGTCCAGCTTGACGCTGTCGGCGCTCCATATCTGAGTCCCATCGTTTCGCACTCGCACCGAAGTCGGATAAGCAAAGTTTGGAGCAACCATGTTCGGAGCGCTGCAAGATATATATGTGGCATCGAAATCAGCGAGCTTGCCGATTGTAATAGGCAGCATAAGCGGCATATCGCCAAGCGTTGAAAACCATTTATTGTCTGAAAGGCGAATAAGCTCCATCTTTAGTTCGCAATTTCCTTCAGGCAGAACAGAACCAGATGCAGCAACGGTCGCTATGCCGACTGTCATATTGACTGTGTCACCCGGCGCTACGTCACGGGAAATTGGCATGCGAACCTTGCTCTCACCGAAATACCGGCCGCTGCGATACCACCGATAGCCCAACGCATAGCCATCTGATACGCGCCAAGTGGAGTTGCCGGTATTGCAAATCACCACCTCAGCCTGCGCAATTTGCTTTTGCGAGATCACCTTGGGCACGTTAATGCGAAGAAAACGCGCGGAGTAGTCCCTTGCGACTAAAAAACGCTTAATGTGAGCCTTGGTGGATTCGGCGCGGCTTGAGCCGAGAGATTGGGTAGCGCATATGCACTTGCCGGTATTAAAGTCGTTCCATGCATCGCAATATATCCAAAGAGGGTTTGCCGCAAGAACGCTGTTCCACTGCGAATCGTAATTATCAGCGCAAGTCACATTCCCCACGCTGATGCCTGGGTTCATTGAAATGCAGACGTCAGTCGAAACGCCTGAGTCACTTGCCCACACCAACGGGCAGCCGAAATCTTTAATGAACCTGTCGGAACAATAGGTCAAAACGGCGGGCGTGAGCTTATTTAGCTCGGATGCGTTCGCTACAAATACAATCGAGGCGGGCTTGCCTGAATTGGGCTTGCCGGCTGGAGCGTAGGCGCAAAATTCAGATGGGACGCGCGAGAAGAAACTCTTAATCGAGCCGTAAAATGCCGACTTGGCAGCATCAGTGTCAAAATCGCGCGCATCCGCAGACAGCCGTGAACCATCGAAGAACATGCCCACCATCGGGTAGGACTTGCCTTCTTTTTGAAGTTCTTCGATAGCAGAGACGAGGCAGTCCAGCCCCTTATCGGCAAAACCCTTATCGACACTCGCTGCCCCCAAATAGTCAGGCAATATCACATTGATTCCGGTATTTGCGATAGATACAAGTTCGTCTTTGTGCCACTGCACCCTGTCACCGGTAAACCACGGCCCAACGCCATTTGTGGGAAGCTCGACAAGACTCGAAGACCCATCCGGCTTGGCTATATGCGTTACGGGCATATCCCTACGCTTATCGGCTTGATACCAATACAGATACTTCGCCAGCACCATCCGCTGAATCGGATATTTCGCCTCGTAGACAAATCCCGGCGGCATTGGAAGATCGAGAGTAAAAGATGTATTTTTGTGCCATTCGCGGTCGCTGATTACACCGTCGATAAGCGGCGAGCGCGCAACGTATTTTGCCGACAAAATCTTATCGGAGCTGGTGGTGGCAACACCGAAACTGTGGGCGGCAAAAACTATATTGGCCCACTTGGCGGGGATAAGCAGATCGGCTTCGCTCTTTACTCGCGGTGCAAGGCTCACGAATTTGTCAGACTTGTCACCGTGCGTGCGGATGACGACATTGAACGTCATCATGTCGCCGATAGATGGCACGCCTCTTTTTAGCAGCGCCCAAGGCACAGCCATTTCAATGCTGTAACCCATGTCGATATCATCTGCATTATTTATCGTACCTTGAACAGTCGATCCATACTTGAAAGTAAATGCGGGAGTTTGCGCCAACACGCCGCCTTCGCTTCCATGCTTAAAGCATGACCCTCCCGCCGCAGAAACCGACATTGAAAAACACGCAGGCGATATTTTCATTGCGCGCTTATTGTCAGTCTCGATATAAAACTCTACTGTATCATCCCCGGCAAGATCGACATTGGGTTTCGACTGACTCCCACGAACATCGGGGCTGTCAATCTTATATGATATGTAGAAATAAGAATCGTCCCATGTCGTATAGCATACGACCTGATCCTTGATAAGTTCTTCCGCGCTCGCAACCGACGCTAATACCATCAGCGCAAACGCGCATATGATTACACGCTTGAGGATCATCCTGAACTCCATTTCGTAATTGGCTGTCAGCTAAAGCTTTGCTACAAACCGAGCTATTCGCTCAATAGCTTGCTCTATCCTGTCTATAGAAGTCGCATACGAACATCGAATATGGCCTTCGCCGCCTTCGCCAAATGCAACGCCCGGCACAACGGCTACTTTTTCTTCCATAAGCAATCGCTCTGAAAATTCGTCCGAACTCAGTCCAGTTTGCCGAATCGACGGAAAAGCATAGAACGCTCCGCCCGGCATAAGACAATCCAACCCCGCGTCGTTAAGTCCCTTTACAATAACTTTTCGGCGCTGGTTGTATTGTTCGATCATTTCCTGGCTGACTTCGTAACCGTTCTTTATCGCCTCCAGCGCGGCCATCTGCCCCATTATCGGCGCGCATAACATCGTATATTGATGAATCTTCATCATCGCCTCGATAATATCGGGCGGCCCCGCGGCATAGCCGATGCGCCAACCGGTCATCGCATAAGCTTTTGAAAAGCCGTTGAGCAATATTGTGCGATCATACGCGCCGGGCAAAGTCGGCAGGCAAGTATGCTTGTCATCATATGTTAGTCGATCATATATCTCGTCTGTAATAATATATAAATCGTGCTTGCAGGCGATTGCTGTTATCTGCTCAAGAAGCTCGCGATTGGCAACCGCGCCGGTAGGATTAGACGGATAACTGACCAAAATCGCTTTGGTTTTCGGCGTTATCGCCGCGCGGATTTTCTCCGGCTCAACGCAAAATTCGGTCTTTTGGGTAGTTTTTATTGTTACTGGGACGCCGCCGGCAAACATAACGCATGGTTTATACGAAACGTAGCACGGCTCCGCGCAAATTACTTCGTCGCCGGGATTTAGCAGCGCGCGCATTGCCAAGTCCATCGCCTCGCTGACGCCCACGGTAATTAAAATCTGATTGAGGGGATTGTATTCCACTCCCTCGTGCTCGTTGATGTAATTTGAGATTGCGACGCGCAGTTCCTCAAGGCCATAGTTGGATGTATAGCTGGTGCGACCTCGTTCAAGGGAATAGATGCATGCCTCGCGCACACGCCAAGGCGTAACGAAGTCAGGCTCACCCACACCAAGCGATATAGCCTCGGGCATCTTTGCAACAACGTCAAAAAACCTGCGTATGCCCGACGCAGGCGTTGATTTAACTATTTCAGAAATAGGCTTCATTGGATGCAACGCTCAACATAATATGATTTAAGCCGAATGCACAAGATTATGAGTATTCGACATAAAACATAAGTATTTTTTAGGGCGAGACGGGAAGGCGATAGTCCTCGCTTTTTTCTCCGAATATGTCCCCGTCGTCTTTATACTTCTTTAGAAGGAAATTGGTTCGAGTTGAGAGCACTCCGTCCAGCGGAGCCAGCCGCTCTGCAACGAAAAACGCCACCTGCTGCATTGTCTTGCCCTCACAGACGACGCGAAGATCGTAGTCCCCGGAAACAAGATAAACCGAGTGAACTTCGGGATATTCATAAATACGCTGGGCGATTTCATCGTATCCTACGCCTCGACTGGGCGTAACGCTCACATCGATAAACGCAAAAACTCTATCTCTACCGGCCTTGTCCCAATCGATAACCGTCTTGTAGCGCCGTATAATACCGCGCTTTTCCAGATCCGCAATAACATTCTTTACGTCTTCTTCGCTCTTATCGATCATTACGGCAATCTTTGCCGGGGTCGTGCGGGCGTCGCGTTCGAGTATAGATAATATTTTCTTTTCCATTTTGTTTCCTGCCGTTAGTTTGTTCAAATGATACAGCCGCAGAGGCAGTCAGTCAATGACGGTAGCCCGTTAGCGCACTTTCGATCCTGGGACGACATCGGCGTCCGGCTGAAGGAGAATCGCCTCTCCGTTTGGCCCGTTGGCGGCTAGCAGCATGCCGTTTGAGACAACGCCTCGAATCTTTGCCGGTTCAAGATTGGCAAGCAAAACGATCTTTCGACCAATCAATGATTCCGGATCATAAGACAGCGCTATTCCTGCAACTATCTGGCGGATTTCGTCGCCAAGGTCGACGCTGAGTTTGAGCAGTTTGTCGGCCTTTTCGACGCGCTCAGCGGTTTTGATTTCTGCAATGCGAATTTGAACCTTACTAAAGTAATCGTATGATATGACATCTTCGGTCTTTTCGGGCTGGGAAGCTTCCTGCGGCTGATCTGTCACTTTTGCTGTCTCCTCTTTTTTCTTTGAGCCGAGTCTTGGAAATATCGGTGCTGGACCCTGCGTCTTCGTGCCGGGCACAAACGGATTCTCGGCCGTTGCGTCGGCCCATTTTAGCGACGCGAATGTCTCGCCGATGCCAAGTTGGCGCGCAATTTCACATGCAGTTGCAGGCATAAACGGCGAGATCAAAATAGCCGCGGCGCGCGCAACTTCCAGCGCCGAATAAAGCACTCCGGCAAGTTCATCGGTCTCATTGTTTTTTGCTAAAGTCCAAGGCTCGGTGTCGTTTATATACTTATTGGCTGTGCCAATCATTTGCCAGATGGATTCAAGTGCGCGCGTGAAATCTAATCTATCACATGCGTCTTTCGCGGAAGTCGATGTGGCCTTTATAACGCTTTCGAGGCCGCCGGAAAAGCCCTTCGGATCGGCAATTGCGCCATCGAAATACTTGCCTAACATACTTAGCGTGCGGTTGAGCAGATTGCCCAGATCGTTTGCCAGATCTGAGTTAAATCGATTGCGAAATGACTTAAACGAAAAATCGCCGTCCATTCCAAAAGTAACTTCGCGGGCGACGAAATAGCGCACCGCGTCCAAACAAACTTCGCGCGATGCACCCGACTCATCGGACAAATCTTGGGCAAGCTTTGCCGGGGAAATTGCATTACCTTTGGATTTGGATATTTTCTCGCCGTCTATCGTCCAAAAACCGTGGCCGAAAAGCGTTTTGGGAAGCTTTAAATTTAACGCCATCAGCATAGCAGGCCAGAACGTGCAGTGGAACCGGACGAATATGTCCTTGCCCATAAGCTGCAGGTCGGCGGGCCAAATGCGTGAAAATTTCTCATCATCGCTGAGATAGCCAATCGCGCTGATATAGTTTATAAGCGCATCAAACCAAACATAGATAACTTTGCTTTCGTCTCCGGGAACTTGGATACCCCACCCTTTGTTTTTGCGGGTGATGGATATATCGCGCAGGCCCTGTTTGATGAAGCTGACGACTTCGTTGCGGCGAAATTCGGGTTGGAGAAATTCCGGGTGGCTATCGATATACTCTATCAATCGATCGCCATATGCAGACAGTCGAAAATAGTAATTCTTCTCTTCGACCCACTCAACTGCGCGGCCGCAGGATGGGCACTTGCCGTCGATTAGCTCCGAGTCGGAAAGAAATGTCTCGCACGGCACGCAATACCAGCCCTCATAGCTTCCCTCGTATATGTCGCCCTGAGCCAAAAGGCGCTCAAATACGGCTTTGACAACTTTGACGTGTCTACTTTCTGTAGTCCGAATAAAGTCGTCGTAACGAATATCGAGGCTCGCCCAGACCTGCTTGAACTGCTCGGCAAGATTGTCTACAAAGTCGGATACGGCAATACCCTTCTCGTTTGCAACAGCAGCGACTTTCGTCGCGTTCTCATCCGTGCCGGTCAAAAAATACGTGTCGTTTCCCTTGAGCTTATTGTATCGGGAAACTATATCGGCCATTATCGTCGTGTAGGCATTGCCTATATGTGGTACGTCGTTGACGTAGTAAATCGGCGTGGTTAAATAGTAAGTCTGATCGCTCATCTTCCCTCTCCTCAATCGAAAGTCATATCATCAGCAATACTTTAGCGCAAAATGCAAAGTTCAGTTGCGCGTATATGCACTTTCGACTTTAGGCTTTGTATATCAGTGCCCGCAGGTCGCACAATGGCCGGAGCCGCAGCCCGCGCAGCCGCCACTGCCGTGGTCATGGCCGCAGTCGCATGACGAACCGCACGATGTGCGAGCGGAAAAAGCGGACATCATGCGCTGGACTTGCGCTGATCCGCATTTTGGACAGATTGCCTCGCCGACACGACTGAACCCAATGAGCAGCTCGAAGTGCTCTTTGCATGATCCGCACTCAAATTCGTATATCGGCATTACTTCCGACCCCTGCCATTTGAGGACGATCCACCTTGCCTCTTACCATTGCGGCCACCGCGGCGATTTTTGTTCCGCTTGGTTTCGCCGTTGGTCTGCTTGGGCGCATCGCTTGGCTGGTCGGGCATTTCGCTTGCCTGGTCGGGCGCATCGCTAGCGGGTTGAGTATCACTTAAAATTTCGGACTTTGAGCGCGCATATGCGACAATGCCCTCATCCGGCAGCACTTCATCGATGATATCGGCATCTGCATCTTGCTCGGCATCATCGGGTTCATCAACAGCCGCAGCACACAAATCCGCATCGGCCAACAGCGGCTCGCAGTGCTGGTCGGACATCGCGCACCCAATGCCGTGGCGTCGGCACAGGCCATGCAAATTCAGCTTGCTTGCATGTATGTGCAATTGGGCTTCATCTTCAGTCTGCAAACTAATAACGCCGCTGATGAAATTTACGTCGATTACTTTAGCGCGGCCCTGCTCCAACTGCAAAATAGCACCAATTGAAGGGAAACATTTCTGCGACACCTTATAAAACTCGTGCTCGTAGCGAAGGCAGCACATTAGCTTGCCGCACACCCCCGAAAACTTGGCGGGATTGAGAAAAAGGCTCTGATCTTTGGCCATTTTCATGGAGACGGGGTCGAATGTGCTTAGATACGTCGCGCAGCACAGCGGACGACCACATGTGCCGTAACCACCAATGAGCTTGGCTTCATCGCGCACGCCGATCTGGTGGAGCTGCACCTTTGTTCGCAGCGCGCTCGCAACATCCTTGACCAGTTCGCGAAAATCGACTCTGCCCTCGGCTGAAAATGAAAAAGTAACTTGGGAGCCATCGAATGCGTATTCGGCCTCAAGAAGCTTCATCGGAAGCTTATGCTCGGCGACCTTGCGCTCACATACCTCAAACGCATGCGCCTCGCGATCCCTGTTGGAATCCTCGC
>JAEWSK010000259.1 GCA_023398345.1 Armatimonadota bacterium
GATATGTATCGCTTTCGACTCTTTGCGTCTCAAGCATTGAGTACTCGATCATATCCGGGTTATATTTTACAACCAGTAGCCCATTTTCGCCGTCCGTCCATGCCCATCCCTCACTGCGCGCTCGACCGCGGTCTACAACTTCCTTTGTGACGCGAGTGGGATTCATATATTCCGAACACTGATACCGTCCATTATAGATGTCGTCGAGCGGATAATCGTGTTTTTTGCCGTCGGGCTGAAGTCGCAACGGCAGGGCAATAAGCCGATATTTTTCGATGTCCATGCTTGGCCCGCCGAACTCCTCCGGCTTTTCGAGGCGCTTTCGGAATGCAAAGCGATAGCCTCGCAGCGATACGGGCGTGTCTGTTTCATTTGTAAGAAGTATTCGTTCCTCGAAGAACTCGCCGTCTTCAGGTATGTAGAACCTGTGCCTTACTTTTATGCGCACATTTGAGCCGGGCTTTCCGAGAATGCCTGTTATGGTGACGATTTTGCCGCCGCGGTCGGGCAATTCTTCGTCAATTTCAGGGTTCCACAGGCCTTCCATGCGAGAAATATGACCTGCGCACTCGATGACTGCCGAGTAACGATAGTTTGAATCGGCGAAAGTAACTCCGCTATAGTTGTCTACGAGCGCGATTCGTCCAACCCGTTCGCCAAGCTCCACGCCGATTTTATACCTGTTTGTATCGAGGTTCAAATTATGCATGCCATTCCAATTTTTAGCCATGAGCGATAGGACGTCAGCCGCCGACCTCTCATTTGTATTAGCAACTATTATAGCAGGTCGTGTAATGTGCAATAAAAGCGCCAAAGCAGACATAATGCCAAAAACATAGAAAACAAATGTTTAAGCTGTGCAGTAATAAGGTAAATACACCGCACAAAAGCGGGGATTGGCAATGAAATTGGCGTTTTGGCACGGTCTTTGCTTTGTAATTCAGATAGCAGTTATCGTGACATTAATTTCAAAGAGGATGTAGACCTAGTAATGTCGTAATAGACTGTGGTGCCCATTGAATGATATTTTTTTATGGGTTCATTGCACACTTGCGTTTAAATTGATGACATGCTAAAGTTTTTACCAGGCTGTTACATGCCTGTTGTCATATCGTTGCGCGGAGGTGTTAGTATAAAATTGTCATAATAGGCGCCGGAATCACATGGCAGCCTATGCGGCATTTCTAGCAGACAAGATGTGTAACGCACATTGAAAGACGCCTGCGAAATATAAATTGACTCTTGGTTATAAGCAACAGCCACACTGTATGCGACCAAGAATGAACTTCTCCAATGAGGTTCAACTGCCGAAAAAGTGTTTGCGGATAACAGATGTTGTCCCGCGGATGAATTGATTCATCAGACAAGGATGCACTGAGGGATTAGTGGCAGTAATACAACGAATATGACTGCGATCGACAAGGAGGTCACTGACTAAAAAAGAACACTACTGCGCGTTTTGGCGGGAGTGCTGGCACTGGACAAAAGAGGAACTGCTCACTGGCAGTGGGCAGACGGGCAGGCAGTAGCGTATCAAAAGCCGGACGCACCACCTGAGACAAATGCGTCGGCGGCAGCTACGATCTGAAAGTGATCGTGCTGTGTATTAAGGTAGTCGGAGGAAGGAGGCTTGTCGATGGACAGCAAAATGCTGGTATTGACAGAGCCGGAATTAGAAGAAGCGCTGCCCGAGAGATCGGACGTTGGCGATTCGATGGATTTATATCTTAATCGAATCGGCAAGTGGCCTCTTTTAGGATCGCATGAAGAACGAACACTGGCGCGACGAGCAAGAAATGGTGATATGGACGCCAAGTGGAGGTTGATAGAATCAAACCTCAAGCTCGTTGTAAGCGTAGCGAAGGTCTATTCGAGATCTGGAGTGCCGCTGCCTGACCTGATTCAAGAAGGTAACATCGGCTTGATGAAAGCCGTTGACCAATTCGATCCCGACAAGGGCTTCAGGTTTAGCACATATGCGGTAGCTTGGATACGACAGGCCATAACGCGAGCGATTGAGCGTCAGGGACGTGCGATTCGAGTGCCAAGTTATGTGATTCAGTCTATCCGAAAACTACACAAGGTTGGTTCCTCTTTTGTAAATGAACAAGGGCGCGAGCCCTCAGTGGAGGAACTATGCGAGCGGACGCAATTGCCAAGGGAGAAGGTAATTCGTTTACTCGAAGCATCGGAGGCACTCGTCTCGTTGGACGAAGGCATAAAAGAAGATGGCGCTACCTCGCTTCTCGAACGGCTTACTGACACAGATGCGGCAGATCCGGAAAGTGATGCACTCGAGCAAGAAGCCCTGGAGATGATTGATCGGCTGATGTCATGGCTGAGTCCCCAGGAAAAGATGATAATCGAGAAGCGCTTCGGCCTGACGGACGGAGTTACCTCCACTCTGCAGGAAATAGGTCAACAACTGCATATCACGCGAGAGCGCGTAAGACAATTGGAAGCAAGAGCGCTCAAAAAGTTAAAAATCGCGGTTACGCGGAACTGGCTGGAGACCTATTTCGAATCTTGAGAGGGAGGCACGGGAAGGATGGAAACTACCGAGCATGCTGCGTTAAATACGGGAGACGCAGAAGCCCTGTCACGCCTTACCGAACGGGAATGTGAGATTCTTAAGCTGATCTTTGACGGCAAATGCTCTAATGAGGTGGCACAAACGCTGAGTGTCAGTAAGCGAACTGTTGATTTTCACCTTGCTCGGGCATATGTAAAGCTTGGGGTGTCGAACCGTTTTCAGGCGTTTAAGAGGGCAGTTGAACTCGGCATCGTCGCGACAGCATAAGATATAATTGCACTAAAATGCTGTTGCAAAGCAAAAGAATTTCAGAACGACCCACTTGAGCTTATTGCCGAGTGGGTCGTTCTGCGTTAATTTATTATATGTCATGGCCGACGACCGGACATGTCGGGCTCACGCCAATTAGTCCGAGTGTATATGTCGGAGCCAATGGACACGCGGGTCGCGACTTGATATAGTCCGGAACTATATCGCTCCACTCAACAGAGTCCCCGGTTTTCTTGCTGTGTTCCATTGCATACTGTTCTTTTGCCTGCTCGATGCGTCGCAAATTGGCGATACATGACTTTTCTGATGCAGCTTCTCTGGCTTGCATAATATTGGGGACTGCAATCGCAATTATTATAGCGATAATGAGTATTGCGACCATTATTTCAATAAGAGTAAAGCCTTTGTTGCTAAAAGTCTGTCGCATAAAAAACTTGTCCCCTGTGTAATGTAAATATATCCCCTCGGGTTATTCCACAACATGCGGCAGCGTTCAATAAAGAAATTTACAATTGCTGTGCGTGAAGGCATATCGGCTAAAATGCCGTAAGTATTATTTAGGCAACGGCTTGCAGCGCACACAACGTCTGCTACTTTTAAACCGCCATTGCACTGGGAGTATATGGACTACAAAGCTATCCTCTTCGACCTTGACGGCACACTTCTCGACAGCGTGCAAATGATTGTGGATGTAATGAGCGAGGCGCTGGAATCGATGGGTATTGATACCGACAATGTCGCACTGAGGCATGCCATTGGACTGCCTCTTACTGTGCAGGCGCGGCACTTCG
>JAEWSK010000285.1 GCA_023398345.1 Armatimonadota bacterium
ATTGTTGTGTTGTCTGCCCACGCGGCGGGTGTAACGGCAAGAATTGCCGCTAGCGCCGCAATACGAAAGAATCGCTTCACTTTCTATACCTCCGTCGCAAATGCGGATTGTTATCTTGAGAACTGTACAGAATTATATGCTGCCCTTCTTGACGTTCGGCAATTTGGATTCTTGCGATTCGATCCTCTCGATCTGATCCAGCAGGGACGAGAAGACTTCACGCATGGCGTCAAGTTTACAGATAAGCATACCTTTGGCTGATGGGTGTCCGATAACAAGCACTTTGTCACCAGGGTTGATGTCGTATTTTTTTCTCGCATCTGCCGGAATAACGACCTGTCCTCGCTCGCCGACAGTAGCGGAGCCAAAGAAGTTCTCTTCGAGTGATATGGGTTTCAAGGCAAATACCTCTTTTGGATTAGTGCGTTAAGTCATGCAAATCACACATATTAGCGTATCGGCATTTGTGTGACTTGTCAATAGGACGTTTGGATAATATGCTAAAAATGAAGAGCTGAGGATAACGCGTCTTGCAGTGTCACTTAGTAGTTAACCAATGTGCAGATGTCGTAGCCATCAAGCAGCTTTCTTCCATGCAAAAAATCGAGTTCTATAAGAAACGCTAATCCGCCGATTTTGCCGCCGAGTTCTTCAACTAACTCGATTGCGGCCTTAGCCGTGCCTCCGGTGGCGAGCAAATCATCCACGACTGCCACTCGCATTCCTTTTTCAATCGCATCACGATGAATTTCAACACAGTTAGTGCCGTACTCTAGCGCGTATTCAGCTTTTATAGTGTCAGATGGCAGCTTGCCTGCCTTTCGCACGGGGACAAATCCAACGCCGAGTTGGATAGCGACCGGTGTTCCCAAAATAAATCCGCGGCTTTCAATGCCAACGATAACATCCGGCTTCATCGGTGCGACGCACTCGACCATCGAGTCGATCACTTCCCGAAACGCCTTTGCATCTTGAAGAATGGGGGTTATGTCACGAAACAACACGCCGGGCGCTGGAAAATCGGGCACGTCGCGGATAAGCTGTTTTATGAGTTCTTCACTGAGCATTGGCGTCCTCCATTTTATCTAAGAGATTGCTTGTACGGCGGGTGGGCGATGCCCTTCTCCGTTACAATCGCAGTCACCAGCGCCGCCGGTGTGACGTCGAAACTGGGGTTTATAACTTCGACTCCAACTGGCGCGACTCTATGGCCGTCGATGTGCGTGACTTCCTCGTGGGCTCGTTCTTCAATTGTGATGTCTTCGCCTGATTTTAAAGCGTAGTCGATGGTGGAAGTCGGTGCGGCAACATAAAACGGTATTCCATGGTGGTGAGCAAGCACCGCAACGGAATATGTTCCAATCTTGTTTGCTACATCGCCATTTGCGGCTATTCGATCTGCGCCAACGATAACGCAGTCGACATGGCCTTTGCGCATCAATGATCCGGCCATGCTGTCTGAAATAACAGTGACTGGAATATTGTCTTTTAAAAGCTCGAAGCATGTGAGCTTCATTCCCTGAAGTCGCGGACGAGTCTCGTCGGCATATACATGTATGCGCTTTCCAATTTCTATAGCTGCTCGGATCACTCCGAGCGCTGTTCCGTATGAGACGCATGCGAGCGCTCCCGCGTTGCAATGGGTTAGCACATGGCCTTCTTCAGGCATAAGCTCCGCGCCGTGCGCACCGATCAACCGGCAGACTGCTTCGTCTTCCTCGATCATTGAGGCGGCACACTCGTCTACGATCTGCTTGACATCTGGGACAGATAGCCCGTCATGAAGCGCGGCTTTAGCGGTACAAACCATTTTGTCTATTCCCCAAAATAAGTTGACCGCGGTCGGCCTGGTGTTGCGCAGCATATGCGCCGCGCGCTCTATTTCGCCGAGATATTGTCCTTTGTCGGACGCGTCTGAGTTGCGCGAGGCAATCGCTACTCCCAGCGCTGCAGCGACGCCAATTGCGGGCGCACCGCGAACTTTCATTTTTACGATTGCGTCGGCAACTTGTTCGGGCGTAGAGAGTTCGACAGTGACCAACTCAGCCGGAATGCGTGTCTGGTCGATCATTGTCATCTTGCCGTGTGTGTAGTCCACCGTTCGCTGCATAAAGTCTATCACATCCTGGCGAATTCAAGTGCAGATGCGCACGGGCAGTCGCGGGTTTCGGGGATGCGCTTTATCATCTCGACTATAAGTGACTTTACTCGTGCGTTGTTCGAGTGCAGGACTTTGACGATTTCGCCGGCGTTGACTGGTTCCGCGCCGCCTTCGGCGACAATACCGGCGTCATAGTCGGTGATGAGCGCGATATTTACATAGCATATCTCTTGTTCGAGCGCGAGTATGCACTCTGGATATTGAGTCATATTCACAGTTGCCCAGCCCATGTTTGTAAACCATAGGCTTTCCGCGCGAGTCGAAAACCGAGGCCCCTGTATGGCAACAGTCGTTCCGCCGTTGTGCATTGTGATTCCCTGCTCTCGACCGATCTTAACGGCGAGTTTGCGCAGGGTGGGGCAATATGGTTCGGCTGCGGATACGTGAGTGGCGACCGGCCCATC
>JAEWSK010000070.1 GCA_023398345.1 Armatimonadota bacterium
TCTATGAGCAGTTTTGCATTGGGGTTCGTGAAATCGAGTTAGAATTTCCGAGCCTGCCACATGAGTTCGACGGCTACATGCTGCTGCATCTATCTGATTTGCATCTAACCAAGCTCGGTCTGCTCGAAAGGCGCACAATGGAGATAGCTGCAACTCGCGAGGTCGACTGCTGCGTTATCACCGGCGATGTCACGGCAAATCCGCGCGCATCCGACGTCTTTCGGCGAGTCTGTTCGGCAATTCGCCATAAAGACCCAATAATTTCCGTGCTTGGCAACTCCGAACATAAGCCTTGGCTCGATACAAAAACGTTAATCGATGCTCTGACGTTTGACGGCCTCAAGATGCTAATAAACTCTTCCACGACGATCCGTCGGGGCGATGCCAAAATTACTGTCGTCGGGTTCGATGACCCCTATTCGCGCCTACACGATCTCGACGCGGCGTTTAATGGAGTCGATTCCAACGACTTTATAATATGCTTGACGCACTGCCCATCCCCCACTCCGGAGTCGATTGAGCGCGGGGCTGACCTCGTGCTGGCAGGCCATACGCACGGCGGCCAAGTGCGTTTTCCCGGCATAAAATTTTTCTGGACACACATGCGCCGAAATAAAATTTTAAATGACGGCTTGTATTTCCCGACAGACCTTGCCCGTCTATTGGGAATCGAATCAGGCAGCTCAATTCTTTTTGTCAATCGCGGCGTAGGAACCAGTCGGCTGCATATTAGATTTTTCTGCCCGCCGGAAATAGTCTTTATTACTCTGCGCCGGTCTCGCCCTTAAAAAATCGCATTCACTAAGTGATGATAATAAGCACACCTGCCGATAATTTCGCTGTAACTCGTCCGCGGGGGTAAGCATTGTCAAAACTGCGTGTGATGGTCGTCGACCCGAGCCTTTACAACAGAATGGTTCTCAGCAACATATTGGTCAGCAACGGCTACTCGGTATGCTGCGAGGCAACGAATGGGTTTGATGCGCTGGCAAAATACGATAAAGCCATGCCGGATGTAGTGATCGTCGAGGCGACAATGCAGGATCAGGACGGCGTAACAACGATAACTGAGTTGTGCAGAAGACATTTAGACTGTCAGGCGATACTTATGGCATCAGCTGGTCAGCGCTCTGAAGTATGCGAAGCGATGAGCGCCGGGGCGGTGGACTTTATCCCTAAGCCGATCAATGACCGCCGTGTACTCAGCACATTGAGGAAGCTTTAAGTTTGGGAATCTTTACCGGCTAACTGCCGTATTAAATGCGTCAGGTTTACGCAACGGACGCTTGTCAGAATAAAATCGCGAAAGTCAGAAAAGAAGAAGTATATTGTGTGCATGGTGGTCGAAAAAAGAATGTCCTCCACCAATAAATAGATTCCGTAGATTTGACATACGCCATTAAACTGGCCGATCTGTTGACACACTTGTGGCGAGTCCTGTACAATGTGGCTTGTACCACAAGCATTGTGAGCAGGAAGTAAGCTAATGAGCGTGCCAAATCTTAAGGTGGCCTGGCATAAATTCAAAGTCGGCGGCGACATGAAAGAGCGCGATGCGCTAATTTCGCATTACGCGTATCTCGTAAAAATAACCGCCGGCAGAGTAGTTACAAGCCTACCGCCAAACGTAGAACGTGACGATCTGATCAGCGCCGGTATCATCGGTTTGATTAAGGCGATAGATCAGTTCGACACCAGCCGTGAAGTCAAGTTTGAAACTTACGCCATTGCGCTCATTCGCGGAGCGATACTTGAAATGCTTCGCGAGGAAGACTGGGTTCCACGATCAGTTCGTGAAAGAGTGAAAGCGCTTGAACGAACTTATCTTGACCTGGAAGGACGGCTGGGCAGGCCCGCGACTGAGGAAGAAGTCGCAGAGGCAATGGGAATCGAGATCGACGCATTTCACGTTTTGCTTGCCGATACGGGGAGAGCGTCGCTTCTCAGTCTGGATGATGTGGTACTTTCGTCCGACGGCGGCGAGAAAATACATCTGGCCGACGTTGTGTTCGATGAGAATGCAGACACATCCGGTGATATAGAATCCGGCGCAGTAAAGCAATCTCTAGGTGAAGGTATCGACAGGCTTCCGGACAGGGAGCGATTGGTAATCGCTCTTTACTACTATGAAGGTCTGACTTTTAAAGAGATCGGCAAGATACTCGAAGTTTCGGAGTCGAGAGTGTATCAGCTTCATACTCAAGCGGTTCTTAGGCTGCGTGGCTACTTACAGCGCGATTTGGCCCTGTTCCACTAAAGTGAGGCTGGCGCAAACCATCAATGGATTGAAGGAGCTTATGTATGCGCACAATTAAATTTAGCCTGATCGCAATGCTGTTAATGGCGGCATTTGTGGTTATGCTCACCGGCTGTGGCCGAAAAGGACTCATCAATATCAATGGAGAGAAGATTGGCAAGGATGACTTCTACTCCAGACTCGAACGAGTCCCAGTCCAGACAGTAAAGGGCGGCCAGGCCGTCACCGAACCGGCTGGCCAGTACGTCATTGAGCAGATTATCACTGAAAATCTGCTTCAGCAACTGGCAAAGAAAGAAAACGTAGCGCCGACGGACGCACAGATCGAAGCCAAGCTTAAATACTTAAAGGCAAGAAGCGGCGGATCTTTCGTGCAAGAACTTCGCAAGCAGGGCATAACCCAGGAAGACTGGAAGCGCCAGATGAAGATTCAGCAGTCCGTCATTAACCTTATGAGCAAAGGCGTCAAAGTGTCCGATGCCGATGCTAAGAAAATTTACAATGAGACTCTGTCGCACACGCCCAACCCGTTCACGCACCCGGCGGCAGTGCATATCAGCGTCATAATCGCCAAAGATCAGAACAAGATCAACAAGGCCTATAAACTCCTAGAAGACAAACAGGAGTTCAGCACAGTGGCCATGCGACTTTCCGAAGACA
>JAEWSK010000095.1 GCA_023398345.1 Armatimonadota bacterium
TCGATCATCGGTAATGTTGCGGTCGGCATCGAGCGGCACGTTAAAGTCCACTCGGACCAGAACGCGCTTTCCGCGAACGTCGATATCCTTGACGGTCTTCTTATTCATCTTAGAGACCCTTCTTAACCATGAAGTCAATGAGGTCGCCGACTCTCTCAGAGTAGGCCCACTCATTGTCATACCAGCTCAGCACCTTAGCAAACTTGTCGCCGAGTATCATTGTGGACTGGCCATCGAATATCGAGCTGCGGGAATCGCCCTTGAAGTCAGATGAGACAACCGGATCTTCCGTGTAGCCCAATATACCCTTCATAGGTCCGTCAGCGGCTGCCTTGATGGCACTGTTTATCGCCTCGACAGTGACTGGCTTGTTGAAGTTCACAGTCAGGTCGACCAGAGATACAGTGGGCGTAGGGACGCGAATTGAAAGACCATGAAGCTTGCCCTTGAGCTCAGGGATAACCAAGCCGATGGCCTTAGCAGCACCAGTGCTGGTTGGAATAAGGTTAGCGGCAGCAGCACGCGCCCTGCGAAGATCCTTGTGAGCCTGATCGGCGGTCTTCTGGTCGTTCGTGTATGAGTGAATGGTGTTCATGAAACCGTCGACGATGCCGAACGTGTCATTGAGCACCTTTGCAAACGGCGCAAGGCAGTTGGTTGTGCAGCTTGCATTTGACACAATGTTGTGCTTAGCTGGGTCATAGATGCAATCATTGACACCCATAACGATGGTCGCATCCTCGTTCTTTGCGGGAGCGGAGATGATAACCTTCTTTACTGTGTCATGCAAATGAGCCTTAGCCTTTAGAGCATCCGTGAAAATACCGGTGCTCTCGACGACGACCTGCACTCCGAGTTCCTGCCAAGGGATGGCTGCGGGATCTCTCTCGGCAAAAACAGCAATTCTTTTGCCATCGATTACGATTGCGCCCTCTTCAGCCTTAACTTCACCCGGCCAAGGGCCGTAGTTAGTGTCATACTTAAAAAGGTGAGCGTTGGTCGTTGAATCAAACAGGTCGTTGATTGCGACGACCTCGATGTCATTCGGGTACTTCTGCAACATCGCGCGCAGCGACAGGCGGCCGATTCGACCGAATCCATTGATGCCTACTTTGACTGACATTGTTTTGTGTGCCTCCTCCGTATAAGCTTCAGAGGCGCAAATTGCGCCTCTGATCGAAAGCAGTAAAATAGCTCGACACAACCCGTCGAGCTTATCGAAAACCATAATATTTTAGCGATCCAATCAAGCTGTGTCAAACGCGACGGAACTTGCGATCAAGCTCCCAATTAGATAAACTCACAATAATTGGTCGTCCGTGTGGACACGTAAATGGATTTTTGCATTTCAGCAGATCATCTATAAGTTGGTTCATCTCTTGAATCGACAATGGATCACCGGCTTTTACTGCCATTTTGCAGCATGCGGTGATTAAAACTTGCTCGGCTTTTACCAATAAATGCTTTGTAACACTTAAATCAACAACTTCCGAAATCATGTCGCGCAAGACGGCTTCTGCGTTGGATGTCTTAATTGAAGCCGGAACGGCGCGAACCATATAAGTATCACCACCAAATGGTTCTAGATCGAACCCGGCTTGGTGCAATTGATCGAGTCTCTGGCCGACAATTGCAGCTTCTTTTGCGCTCAATGACAGCGTTATTGGAATAACCAGCCCTTGCATAGCAGTTCGGCGGCCCTCGCCAGTTTCGAGCATACGCTCAAATAAAACACGCTCATGGGCAACGTGTTGGTCTATGATGAGAACGCCGTCATCACACTGCGCAATGATATACGTGTTGCGCGCCTGTCCTATGACTTTCACCGATGCCAATGCGACTGTTCGGAATGTATCAAAATCAGCCTCGGGGATGGGCGAGTCCTCGACAGGAACACCCTCGCCGCTCTTCCATACAAATGGGTCGGCGTCATTTTGCACAACCTCACGACGCTTTTCTAGCGCTTCTTTAAATGCCGTAATGTCCGCAGGCGGCGGACCGATGAGCGTGCCCTGTCGAACGGTATGTGTGATCGTTTCAAAACCAAAAGGCTGCGCCGAACGCTGAGTCGGCGCATCTGTGATTATCGGAGCGGCGGCCCCAGCCATAAGAGCATCATTCACGGCGCGATGCACCGCACTGTGAACCTCCCGCTCGCTGGAAAATTTAACTTCTGATTTAGTCGGATGCACGTTTACGTCTACAAGTTCAGGCGTGAGCTCTAGGAAAATAATTGCGACAGGATATCGACCGGGTTGCAATAGGCCGCGATACGCCTGGTCGAGAGCATGTGTCATAGATTTATTTCGCACAGATCGACCGTTGACAAAAAATATCTGGTACGTGCGGTTGATGCGCGTGAGCGACGCATTGGAGACAAACCCGGACACGCGCATTGCAGGGGTCTCAAACGAGATCGGCGAGAGCTGTTTTGCAATGTCTTTTCCCATTACTTGGGTGATGCTGTTTAGTGACTTACCAGTAGCGGGAGATGAAATTATTTCGCGCGAACCGTGAACCAATCGAAAGTGAATCGAGGGATACGCCATTGCAAATCGCCCGACAAGGTCGGTTATGTGACTCATCTCGGTCTGTGTGGTTTTTAGAAATTTTAGTCTGGCGGGCGTATTGAAAAAAAGTTTGCGAACAGAAATAGTCGTGCCTTGCGGCGCACCGACTGATTCGAGATTGGTTATAGTGCCTGCTTCTATTTCGAGGCGTGTGCCGTAATCTGCCGCAGTCGGATTTGTCGTGCCGTTCCAGCAAGAAGTAATAATCTCAACTATTGATACTGACGCAATGCTCGGAAGCGCCTCGCCGCGAAAGCCAAGCGTGGAAATAGCGTCCAAATCCTCAGCGTCGCGAATTTTTGAAGTCGCGTGGCGCTGGAGTGACAAAACGGCGTCATCACGAGTCATACCGCAACCGTTGTC
>JAEWSK010000254.1 GCA_023398345.1 Armatimonadota bacterium
GCTGGAAGATAAGAGCCAATAGAAGAAAGTTTTTCTATAATTGAATAAGAGGGTGCAGTCTGTTGCAAAAGTGCTTTTTAAAGCTCGATTCCGTGCTGTATTTGTCCCCAGCGATACTTACTTACGCTTCTTTTTCGGCAGCGCTTCGCGTATTTCATCTGCTAGCTCGTAGACGTATGAAGCTAGGTCGCGATCTTGCTCTTTTAGGTTTCGCACTTCGAGCAGTAATATGTCTTTCATTTGCTGAAGCACTTTGCCTTGCGTAGAGCGAAGTTCTTCTATCTCTGTCCGCAAATCGTCGATTGACTGCGCGACGCTTTGGTCGGCTATCGCCTTTGCAGCGCGCTTTAGTGCATTGGGGTCGATGGCCGAGTCTTCTTGAAAGCGATCAAATGAGGAAACGCTTACCAACCGCCGCGCCACACCGTCCGGCCCCTGTACTAAAATCGAGTCCAGCTCACCCGAATCAATCAGTCGGTCGATAGCTTCCTGTGAGAGCATTAAACTATCGCGCACGGCATTACAATCGAGCGTATAGTCGCCAATTCCTGCTCCGCCATCGACTTCAGGGAACAAAACAGGCTCTACCTGCTCGGCCTCCGTCTTTATGGCGCGTTCAGCCAGACCGGCCGCGCGCCACTCTCTGCGCAGCCGCGCTATGCCGATTGGTATCTCCTCTTCGCGAGGCGTTTGGTTTTTTAGATCATCCGATTCAATCATACTCATCACTTTATACCACTTATTGGCCCAAGTAGGCAATCCTTCATTACTATGTTGAATCTCATGACCGGGGATAGGCTGAATTTATGTATGTCTTACTTTCGCGATAAAATCCAGATTTCGTATATTCGACACGCACTGGCTCAATAAACGGAGGATTTAGTCCGGTGTTTTTGTCGCAACAATAAATACTTTTGTATTATCATGCAATTTTATTGACAGTGCTCGGTTCCCAGCATATAATGCTGTACAGAGGCGAGTTTTTTACAAAGCTTCTTTTTCTATCCACTAAAGTATTACGACTGTAAAATCTGGGCGGTTGTTTTTGTTCGCCGCCGGGCTTGTGAAAAATATCACGAAGCTGCGGTGCGTTCGGTTATTCCGAACAAAAAAATGGTGAAGGCGTTCGATGAACAGCGAGATCAGTGATGCCGGGCATTGCCTGACACTCAGGCGTATCCGCAAAATACTGGATGGAGAAATTGCCTGCGGGGAGCAGTTTTTCGACTGCACCGTAAACAGCGCATGCGGCCGCAATCTTATCGGCGATACGCTGGCATTTACTCGTCACATATCCGTCCTCTTAAAATGCCTCACCAATTCACAAGCAATACGCACTGCGATACATGCCAATTCCGCGACGGTACACATTACGAAACCGGTGGATAAAAATGCAATTGGAGAGCGTAACCCAAAGCCTTGGTCTGAGACCAAAGACTAATATAAATAAGCGTGTTGAAATATCGGGTGCTTATGCGTCGGATTTGCTCAGCGACGTGCTTGCTAACGCAAAAAGCGGCGCGCTTTGGGTCACCAATCACAAGCACGTAAATATTATCGGCGTAGCCTCTATGCTCGACCTTGCGGGTGTAATAATTGCCGGCGGCATCGATCCGGATTCAACCACTATCGAAAAAGCAATCGAGGAAAGCGTTCCTTTATATATAACAGACATGATGCTCTATGAGCTTGCCGGCAGAATGTGGAAATTCGGCATACAGTCATGCTGAATTGCGCCCAGTGCTCGGTTGCAATTTAGGACTTGAAAGAAGCAATGATACGAAGGATGGGAGTGTTATGCGTGAACTCAGTATGCACATACTCGATATTGCGCAAAACTCGATAGCTGCGGACGCAACGCTAATCGAAATCAACGTGATTGCCGACACGGCGTCGGACATACTTCAAATTGCTATTAAAGATAACGGCGCAGGGATGTCGCCGGAGATTATTTGCGCAGTGCAAGACCCGTTTTTGACGACATGTGCGACGCACAGAGTCGGCCAAGGCATTCCAATGTTTGCGCAGGCCGCGCGCGCATGCGATGGCGATATAAAAGTGCAATCCGCGCAAAAAATCGGCACGTTTGTCGAGGCGACATTTAGATTCAGTCACATCGACCGCGCGCCATTGGGCGATATAGCATCTACGCTGATTGCGCTAATCTCTGTAAACCCAGATATTGATTTTCGATATAGGCAGGTAGTGGACTCGCATGAGTTCATTTTAGATACGCGCGAAGTTAAGTCAAAGCTCGACGTTGTGCCTATCAACGAAAATGCAGTAATCAAGTGGATGGCGAATACATTCAAGATCAAACCACCGGAGATGTGCCGGTTGGGTTTGGTTTGTAACTTGCAATTTTAATGAACAAGTAGACAAGGAGAGTGTGCCTATGAAAACACTGGAGGACTTGAAAAAGATTCGAGAGAGAGCGCTTGAGCAGATGAAAATCCGCGAGGGCAAATTTTCGGCAAGAGTAGTAGTTTCGATGGGCACTTGTGGCATTGCCGCAGGCGCTCGCGAAGTGATGTTGGCCATGCTTGATGAACTCGACAAGCGCGGCATAAACGATGTCTCCATTACGCAGATCGACTGCAAGGGCAGATGCGAGCAGGAGCCGATTGTCGATGTCATCAAAGACAATGAGACAGTGACATACGGTTGTGTCGATGCTGCTAAGGCACGACTGATCGTTTCGCAGCATTTGGTAGGCGGCAACATAGTCGGTGAGTGGGTCGTCAAATCATAAATTTTTGACTCAAGAATTTGTATTTACGAGATGCCCGATAGGGCCGGATGAGTGAGGAGGTAGTGGGTTTTGGCAAGTCATGTATGCGACTGCGAAGAGTTGGCAAAAAAGGCGCAGGCCGAAGAGGTCAAGCTCTACGAGCAGTTGGACAAGATTATTGAAAAACACAAGACGGTGCGTGGGCCGCTGATCCAAGTATTGCATGCGACCCAAGAGCTTTTCGGCTACCTGCCTGAAAAGGCTCAAGTCAAGATTGCCCAGGGACTCAATATTTCATTGAGCGAAGTTTACGGAGTCCTGAGCTTTTATTCATTTTTTACAACTGTTCCTCGCGGGCAGCACACGATTCGCGTGTGTCTTGGCACGGCGTGCTACGTTCGCGGCGGCAAGCAAGTGCTGGAGAAGTTTCAAAAGGAACTCGGCATCGGCACGAACGATACGACCGAAGATAGGCAGTTCTCGCTGGAAGTTAACCGATGCGTGGGCGCATGCGGCCTCGCACCGGTTGTCACTGTTGGAGCCGACATCTACCGCCGCGTCAAGGTAGATAAGGTTCCTGAGATTATCGCCAAGTATAAAAACGGCAAGGCGGGAGAGTAGCGAGATGGCAAACAGCAACACCAATTATAGACTGCACGTGCTCGTCTGCGCGGGGGCTGGGTGCGTGAGCTGTGGCTGCGAGGCAGTAGCCAATACTCTTAGAAGTGAAGTCGATAGACTTGGGCTTGCAAACGAGGTAAAAGTCGTTTTGACCGGCTGCATGGGTTCGTGCAACCTCGGCCCTGTTGCAGCAGTCGCTCCAGAAGGCATTTTTTACGAGCGATTGACTCCGGACGCAATAAAGCGCATTGCCGAAGAGCATTTGCTCAAAGGGCGCGTAGTCGAAGAGTTCCTGCACCATGCGGACGATGGCGAAGTCTTTCGCAAGATGGAAGAGTTGCCGTTTTTTAAGCTGCAAAAAAAGATCGTGCTGCGCAACTGTGGCGTTATAGACCCTGGCAATATAGAAGAGTATATCGCTCGCGATGGCTACTCTGCTCTTGCAAAAGCGCTAAACGAGATGAGTTCTCAGCAGGTCGTTGATGAGATTAAGAAATCCGGCCTGCGCGGACGCGGCGGCGGTGGGTTTTCGACTGGTCTGAAATGGCAGTTTACACACGATGCCGTTGGAGATGAAAAATTTGTATTATGTAACGCCGATGAAGGCGATCCCGGCGCATTTATGGATAGAAGTGTTCTCGAAGGCGACCCGCACTCAGTAATTGAAGCAATGGCTATCGCGGGTTACGCTATTGGGGCAAATCAGGGATATATATATGTTCGAGCCGAGTACCCGCTGGCTATTGAGCGCCTCAGCCGCGCCATTTTACAGGCGAGGGAGTGGGGGTTTTTAGC
Source organism: Armatimonadota bacterium (assembly GCA_023398345.1). GTDB lineage: Bacteria > Armatimonadota > UBA5829 > UBA5829 > UBA5829 > DTKD01. Next base: position 4,148 of record JAEWSK010000254.1, read on the forward strand.
AAAAGACATTATCGGAACCGGGTTCGGTTTCGACCTCGATATTCGCATCGGCGCAGGCGCATTTGTCTGCGGCGAGGAAACAGCGCTTATGGCCTCCATCGAAGGCAAGCGCGGCGAACCGCGTCCGCGGCCGCCATTTCCTGCGATTTCCGGTCTTTGGGAGCGTCCTACGCTGCTAAACAACGTCGAGACCTATGCAAATGTCACATGGATAATACTTAACGGTGCGGATGAGTTTGCCAAAATTGGAACTGAGGGCAGCAAGGGCACAAAAGTATTTGCGCTTGCCGGGCAAGTAGTCAATACCGGTCTGGTTGAAGTTCCGATGGGCACGACGCTCGGCGATTTGATATTTGACATCGGCGGAGGTGTTCGAGGCGGACGTAAGTTCAAGGCCGCTCAGGCGGGTGGGCCGTCCGGAGGCTGCATCCCAGCCGAATATCTCAATGTGTCGATGGACTACGATTCCCTAAAGGAAGTCGGCGCTATGATGGGTTCCGGCGGGTTGATCGTCATGGACGAAAACACCTGCATGGTTGACCTAGCCCGTTATTTCTTGGACTTTATTCAAGACGAAAGCTGCGGCAAGTGCACCCCGTGCAGGGTTGGCACAAAGCGAATGCTCGAAATTCTGGAACGCATCGCCCACGGCCTCGGCCAGGAAGGCGACATCGAGCTTTTGATAGATTTGGGCACTCAGATTAGGGATTCGGCGCTGTGCGGTCTAGGCCAGACGGCTCCCAACCCCGTTCTTTCGACGATTCGCTATTTCCGCCATGAGTATGAAGCGCACATTCGGGATAAGAAATGCCCAGCGTGTGTGTGCAATGCGCTATTTGAAGCGCCATGCTCTCACACATGCCCGGCTGGAACAAGCGTGCCAAAGTATATCGCGCTTATCAGCAGCCGCCGTTTTGTCGATGCTCTGCGGCTGATTCGAGATCACAACCCATTTGTGTCCGTCTGTGGGCGTGTGTGCAATGCGCCATGTGAGTCCAAGTGCCGCAGGGCGCAAGTAGATGAGCCACTTTCTATCCGTGCCCTAAAGCGATTTGCCGCAGAAGCTGCTGAGAATGGTGAGATTCCTCTTCCGGGCACAATTGTCTCCAAGGCGGCAGGAAAAAAAGTTGCCATTATCGGCGCAGGGCCTGCGGGTCTTTCCTGTGCGTATCAACTTGCTCGAATTGGTCATAAGCCGACTGTCTTCGAGGCCGAAAGCGTTGCTGGCGGCATGCTCTCAACTGCGATTCCGCCGTATAGATTGCCTCGCAATGTTCTTCAAGGCGAAATCGATATGATTAAGTCTTTGGGCGTCGAGATCAAGCTCAATACGCGCGTGGGCAAAGACATCGCGTTCGATAGTATTAAGTCCGACTACGATGCAGTCTTCGTTGCGACCGGCGCTGATAAGGGCTGGACTTTGGGAATCCCCGGTGAAAATCTGGCCGGAGTCTATGACGCAATTACGTTTTTAAAGGACGCAAATCTCGGCAAGAATACAATTGCGATCGGTGAGAATGTGGCGGTTGTCGGCGGTGGAAATTCAGCAATCGATGCCGCGCGAACAGCTTTGCGCAGGGGAGCAAAGAATGTGACGATCCTCTATCGCCGCCTCAAAGCCGATATGCCCGCTGCCCAAGAAGAAATTCACGAGGCTGAACTAGAAGGCATCGACATTCGCTATCTTGCTTTGCCGACGGAGGCAATAGGCGAAAGCGGCAAGCTCAAGTCACTTAAGGTTCAGCTTCTTGAGCTGGCCGAATTCGATAAGAGCGGTCGGCGAAAGCCTAAGCCCATTGAGGGCAGCACATTCGATCTGCCTGTAGATACCGTAATCACGGCATTGAGCCAGGAGCCGGATATCGAATACCTCGCAAAGAAAGTCGATACCGCCAAAGGTGGCACTATTAAGATCGATACTTCGACAATGAGAACCAGCGCAGACGGCGTGTTTGCCGGCGGCGATGTTGTAAACGGCCCATGGACGGTCGTTGGTGCGATTGGCGACGGCATAAAGGCTGCAATATCGATAGATCGCTATCTTGGCGGAACCGGCGAGCTTGCCAGTGATTCCGCGACAATTGAAATTCCGCCCGCGCCGGAGGATGTGGACGATATAGTCGAGACGCCGCGCGTGCCGGAGAATTTGCTCAGTGTCGAAAAGCGAGTCGGCAATACCGAAGTCGATCTTGGCTACAGTCGTGAACAGGCCCTCAAAGAAGCGGCCCGGTGTTTGCGCTGTGATGCATGTCAGTAGCGGAAAAGAGGACATTTATGGAACAGATCAAGGTCACAATAGACGGTATCGAGGTGAGTGTTCCCAAAGGCAGCACAGTGCTGGACGCTGCAAAGGCTGCCGGGGTATACATTCCCACCTTGTGTCATATGGAAGGACGCAAACCGCTCGGCGCATGTCGGGTGTGTTTGGTTGAAATCGAAGGGGGCAGGGGAGCATTGCAAGCAAGCTGTGCTTTTCCTGCTGCAGACGGTATGGTCGTCCGCACAAATACGCGCCGGGTTCACAATGCCCGCAAGACCGTAGTTGAACTTATGCTCTCTGCGCACAGGCAGGACTGCAACGCCTGCGCTCGGACGCTCAACTGCGAACTTCAGGCAATTGCGAAGCGATTGGGTGTGCAGGAGAATCGCTTTAGCGGCGCGATGCCGCCACAGATGATGGATACGTCATCTCCATCTATTATTCGTGATTCGAGCAAGTGTATTCTCTGTCGCCGATGCGTCGAAGTCTGTCAGAACGTGCAGTCTGTAGGCACTTTATTTCCGTTAGAGCGAGGTTTTTCAAGCGTTGTTGCGCCATCTGCAAAGAAAGATTTAGCTGATGTCGCCTGCGTCGCATGCGGACAGTGCGTGTCTGCTTGTCCGGTCGGTGCGCTGACCGAGAAGCCGCATATTCAACAAGTTTGGGATGCAATTGACGATCCCAACAAGTTCGTTGTCGTTCAAACCGCTCCGGCAGTGCGAGTCGCCATTGGTGAGGAGTTTGGCCTGCCTGCAGGCAGCCTCGTCACAAAAAAAATGGTCGCCGGCCTGCGCAGAATCGGCTTCGACAAGGTTTTCGACACGGACTTCACAGCTGATCTTACTATATTAGAAGAGGGCACTGAGCTCTTGGGTCGGCTTAAAAACGGCGGCACATTGCCGATGCTGACCTCATGCAGTCCCGGCTGGATCAACTTTATCGAATACTTCTATCCAGAGCTTTTGTCCAATCTTTCGACGTGCAAGTCGCCCCAGCAGATGTTCGGTGCGCTTGCAAAAACTTACTACGCAGAGAAAATTGGGGTCAAGCCGGAAAATATCTACGTCGTATCGATAATGCCCTGCACTGCAAAGAAACTTGAGGCCGGTAGGTCTGAAATGTCGGTAAACACCGGCCTTGCTGATGTTGACGCCGTGCTAACCACGCGCGAAGCTGCCCAGATGATGCGCGAGGCAGGGGTGGAATTTGTCAACTTGCCTGATGAGCCATTCGATGAACCTCTAGGCATTTCCACAGGCGCGGCTGTGATCTTTGGTGCGACCGGCGGCGTAATGGAAGCCGCACTTCGCACTGTTTACGAAGTTGTGACCGGTGAAACATTGGCAGACGTCAACTTCAAGGCAGTTCGAGGGCTTGAGG
>JAEWSK010000277.1 GCA_023398345.1 Armatimonadota bacterium
GTATTATTATGACCGCACAAAACCAGATACGAGTAATCAGATCAACTATTATCTTTCGGATACTACCGGCACTGTAGGTCGAACGGGCAATTGTCTTTGGCGGAGCAAGAGCGGAAGGCTGCTGTGCATTTGCACTAATGTCGATTCTTTGCTTTTTGCGGCTGACTCATCATATACAAACAACGCCATTATGATAACTGTCAGAACCAAGGATCAGATATATAAAGGCACGCGCCAAACCGAGCTTACTCAGCGGCTCGTTTATCTGCGAAATAAAACATGAAAACTATTACACTCCTAAATAAAAATATGTCTCAAGCCTCATTTAAGCGAATTATGCACGGTGGCAAGCGAGGGTCGGCGCTGATAACGGTTATTGGCGTGACGTTTGTCATCGTTGCGATGACTGTAACGCTGTTAAGTTTCACAAGCAACGCCATTCGATCAAACAACAGGCAGCAACTGCGTGCGGCCGCTTTGAACATCGCAGAATCCGGCGCAGAGGAAGCCATTTTGTGGCTGCGCGACCAGGCAATTCCACCGAATTCAGATGTTGTTCCCAGTATAGGGTCGGCGCCGCAAAACAGCACATGGAATGTCGTAATTTACAGTGATCCAAGCAACGCCAATGAGTTCCTAAAGACATATCGGATCGTATCTACTGGGACAGTAAACACTGTGTCGAGATCGGTCGAGATTGTCGTCAGGCAGGCAACTTTTGGCAAGTATGCTTACTTTACCGATAAAGAGACCGCCAGCGGTGGTGGCTCAATTTGGTGGAGTTCAAAAGACTCAATCGACGGGCCTGTTCACAGCAACAATTCCAGCAGCACTAATTTTAATATCGACTATTCCGGCTGGTCAGCCAATTATCCCCGCAGGCCGATATTTTTCGGCCCAGTCACTGCGTCCGGCTCCAGCATATCCTACAATCCATCAAGGCCAAGAACCGAGTCTGATTATCAAAAAGTGTTTTCCAACGGAAGCAAAGGTTATACGCTTGGCGTGCCTAAAATTAACCTGCCGCCTTCGACAAATACGCAAAAAGAGGCGGCTTGGGGAACAGGTACTGCGTACCCAAGCACGGACGGCGTATATTTGCGCGCGGACAATTCAGGCGGCATATATATTCGAGGCAATGCGGCAATAACAATGTCTGTAGACGCAAGCGGCAACCAATTAATGACCGTTGTGCAAGGCACAAAAACAACTGTGGTAACATTTAATATAAATGCAGGCACTGTGTCGATGACTGGTGCTATCGGATCCGGCAGCGCGACGTCTGCGAGTTCGTTTCCCAACGGAGTTATATATTGCACTGGCAATATAACTGCTCTTAGCGGCACCATCGCCGACAACAAAGTCTCCGATGGCGAGATTACGCGTGCGTCGTCTTGGACAATTGCTACAGATACCAACGCTGCAAAAGATATTACGATCACCGGCGATTTGGTATATAACACACGACCCGACAAAGCTTTAGATGCATCTGCGGCATGCAATCTTGCTGCCGGAACTCTCGGGCTGGTCGGCCAAGACGTAAAAATCGCTTCCGTCGGCACAAGTTACAGCCATCCCAACCGCGAGATTGATGCAGTTATGCTTGCAGGCAGTCCTACTGTTGCAGGCAGCATTTCCGTCAATAATTACAGCTCAGGAAGTACCGGCACTCTCAAAGTTATTGGCGGTCTGATTCAGAGCACCAGAGGAGCAGTTGGAACGCTGAGCAACGGAATTATCAACCATGGTTACCAAAAGGACTACCACTATGACCCCAGGCTAGCGTCATATCCGCCCCCGTTCTATCCGACAACCGGCCAGTACGACAGATTGTCTTGGAAAGTATTGCCGCAATAATATATAGTTGTCTGGTACAATTTGACACTCAATTTCGCCGGGTATAACATGGGCATTGTGAGTCGGCATAAAGCCTACTTAAATCTTTTCTTGTTTTTTCGGAGAACACAATGGCTTTCCTAAAGGTAGAGTTTTCGACAGTTAGAGAGCTTGAAAATAAAGTTGCTCACATATTCAAATACGGCGGCGGAGCATTTTTGGCCGGCATAGCGCTTATATTTGTATTTCCTCCGGTGGGCATAATTGTTACCGCGCTATCGGCAGTTGTAGTGCTCGGTTCGATTCTATACGTGTCAATACTGGGTAAAGAGCGATCCCGTAAGATTTTCTGTCCGCACTGCGCCAGCATGAACGAGGTCTATGTGTCGAGACGTGAGTTCAATTGCGATATGTGCCACCGTCAAGTAAAAGTAGATGAGGGCGGCGAGGTAATTATGGCACAGCCGATTGATCTTTTTACTCGCCAAAGCCAGAGTGCAGAAGAAGATTAGGCGAAGCTGCTTGCCAATATAGCAAGCACAGTTGGTATCGCCACTACACTGAGCAAAGTCGATACGAATATCGCTCCTGCGACAAATTCCTTGTTTGCGCCGTATCGTCCTGCTATAACTCCCCCGAATATCGCCGACGGCATAGCCATTTCGAGCACTGCTGTTTTTGCAACAGTGTGTTCAATTCCAAACAGCGGCAGCCCGAAGTAGATAATAGCCGGCAGTGCAGCCAATTTTAAAACGACAGCAGTTGATATCGCAATCGGCCACTTCTTTGCCGACCCGGTGCTTAGGTTTAATCCGACTGAGAGCATCGACAGCGGCACTGTCGCAGCGCCCATAAATGTCACAGCTTTCATTATGGGGTCGGGAATATAGACGCTGCGCAGCGCAAGGCCAATCAAAAGTGCAGGCAGCAGGGGCGTCTTAATAAATTCGAGCATATTCCGCCAGTCGAATTTTTGACCTGCAAAGCATGTCGCCACCGATACCCCAACCGTGCACAACAGCGGGCGCATTCCAATCGAGTCAATCATAACGGCGGACTGTATTGCGGCTTTATTTCCGTCGAACACGGCAGTAACGAACGGCAGCCCAAGGTAGCCGGTGTTGCCAAATGCAGATGCAATCATCAGCGCGCCTATAGTCGGCCTGTTCAGGCGCAGCAATCTGCCAATCAGATAAGCTGCGCCCAGAACAATAATTTGCGCCGCAATACTTATTACTGGCGCTTTGAGCATGTCGATATATAGCGGCTTGCCATGTATCGACGTAAAAATAAACGCCGGAAGAGCCAAGTTGATGACAATGGAGTCAATAATTCCAGTGTCTTTTACGCTCAATATACGCAGCTTCCGGCTTGCATAGCCGACCAAGAGCAATATAAATATTGAAGCCACTGGCGAAACTGCGTTTAAATTGAACACTTGCTATTTCCCGGCCGTCACTTTTTGAGTCTTAGCGTCTTTGCCTTTTCTATTCTGCTGATAATCCAGCGCGGCCTCGATCAATCCGGCAAATATCGGATGAGCGCGGTTTGGCCGAGACTTAAATTCAGGATGGAATTGTGTGGCGATAAAGAACGGGTGATTTTTCATCTCTACGATTTCTACAAGCCGATAGTCCGGCGAGACCCCGGAGCAGACCAACCCATGTCGAGCCAACTTGCCGCGATACTCGTTGTTGACTTCAAATCGATGGCGATGTCTTTCGTAAACCAAATCTGTTCCGTAGAGCCTAGATGCCAGCGTGCCGTCAATTAAAGTGCACGGATAGACTCCGAGCCTCATCGTTGCGCCTTTATCTTCTAGCCCGACTTGCTCCGGTAGAATATGTATCACAGGATCCGGCGTTTCGGGATCGACTTCTTCGGTATTGGCTTTGGGCAGCTTGCATAGATGTCTCGCAACTTCAATGACGGACATATGCAGACCGTAGCATATCCCCAAGAAAGGCACGCCGTTTTCTCTGGCGTATTTAATGGCAAGTATTTTGCCCTCTACACCTCTCGCGCCAAATCCGCCTGGGGTGATAATAGCGTCTGAATGCCCGATTTTTTCTAAGAGATTTTCCTGTGTAAGCGATTCCGCGTCGATCCACTGCACTTGTGCGCCTGTATCGTTGGCGATTCCGCCATGCCGCACGGCTTCACCAAGGCTGAGATATGCGTCTCCATTGCCCGTATACTTGCCTACTATCGACACGACGGCCTGGTGCTTTGGCTTTTTTAGAATATTTACAAGCTTTTTCCACTCGTCCATTTCCGACGCACCATTTTTTAGACCAAACCGATTGAGCACTAGATCAGAAAGGCCGTGTTCTTCGTAGACGAGGGGGATTTCATAAATATGGTCGACGTCGCGCGCCTCAATGACGCCTTCTTTTGGAACGTCGCAAAACAGCGATATTTTATCTCGCATCTCTGTGCTGATTCGATGTCGAGTCCGGCAAATGAGCACGTCCGGCTGAATACCAATTTCTCGCAGTTTTATGACGGAGTGCTGTGTCGGTTTTGTCTTTAGTTCGCTCCATGGCCCGACGGAGGGGATTAGGGTCACATGCACATACATGATGTTTTCCGGGCCGACGTCCTTGCGATACTGGCGAATGGCTTCGAGGAAAGGTAGGCCTTCGATGTCACCGACAGTTCCGCCGATTTCTACAATGGCTATATCTGCCCCTGTCTGTTCGGCGTTGGCCTTTATGCGATTTTTGATCTCGTCAGTGATGTGCGGGACGACCTGCACCGTGCCGCCAAGATAATCGCCATGCCGTTCTTTGCGTATGACTGTGTCATAAATTCTGCCGGTGGTCACGTTGGCATGCTGCGTGAGATTTTCGTCAACGAAGCGCTCGTAGTGGCCCAAGTCCAGATCAGTTTCCGCACCGTCGTCGGTCACGAATACCTCTCCATGCTGATACGGGTTCATCGTGCCCGCATCAACATTGATATATGGGTCTAGCTTCTGCACTGTAACGCTGAATCCGCGATTTTTAAGAAGCCTGCCTAAGCTTGCGGTTGTGATACCTTTGCCTACGGACGATACCACGCCGCCGGTTACGAAAATATACTTTGTGCTCATATTTCCTTCCCCCTCTGAAGTCATTATTTAAAATAATCCAACTTGCCTTTGCCCATTCTGCCCGACTGAGCAATGGCATTAGAGACAAAATCCTTTGAAAACGACACTGCGCTCTTTATATCATCCGACAATGCGAGCCGCGCAGCTATTGCCGCTGATAAAATACAGCCCGTGCCATGCATTGTTTTTTGCAGACGTTTGCCGGCGAAAATAACAAAGTCGCTGCCGTCAAATAAAACGTCTACCGGCTCGCCTTCAATGTGTCCACCTTTTACAAGCGCGTTCTTTGCGCCCATATCAACCAACGCCCTCGCCGCATCCTTTGCGCTTGCCTTATCAATAACTGCTATGCCCGTCAATACTTGAGCCTCGCTTGCGTTGGGCGTGATGAGCGTCACTTTTGGAAGTAACCAACGCTTCAACCTCTTTATCGCAGGCTCCGTAAGAAGCACCTCGTCGTTTTTTGCTTTCATCACAGGGTCGAGCACCACGTTGGGTATTTCGCGCCTGTCGATACGCTCTGCAACCAAACCGACTGCTTGCGGCGAGTATAGCATTCCGATTTTGCATGCGGCTACATTGAAATCGCGCGTAACCGCGTCTATCTGCGCAGCGATAGCCCTCGGCGGAACTTTATTGATCTTATGCACGCCCAGCGAATTTTGTGCAGTTATATTTGTCACCGCGCACACGCCGTATACTCCAAGCTCGCGAAATACTGCGAGATCTACTTGAACACCGGCGCCGCAGCTTGAGTCGGACGCTGCTATTGTCAATGCGACATTCATATAATAAGCTCCGCGAGCGTTTCTATAATGCGTTCAGGTTTCATATCGCCAATGGCTGCCTGAGCCTGTTTTCTGGACGTAAGTCCTGTTAGCACGAGCACGGTGTGAATCCCCGCCCGATTGCCGACTGCAATATCTGTTGCGAGGTTATCGCCCACTATAACAGCTCGCTCCCGCGGCGTATTTGTCAGTTCGAGAATTTTTAAAAGCGCATATTCATGAGGCTTGCCGATCACAAATGGCTCTACCGATGTTGCCGCTTTTACTGCTGCGACTAAAGCCCCGCTGCCTGGAAGAATCTTGCCTTCTTCGACAGGAAACATCATGTCCTCATTGGTGGCTATAAACTTTGCTCCCGCCATAATAGCGCTCTGCGCACGCGCAAGCTTTCGGTAAGAAAACTCGCTGTCAATGCCCACGACCACATAGTCTATTTGCGCATCGGGTTCATCTTCGTCTGTGATAACTTTCATTCCGACAGCCTCAAGCTCATGCCTGATGCCGTCGTGGCCGATTTCATACACGTTCCGCCCGATTTCATTGTTTTCGACAAAGTAAAGCGCTGTCGCGTATGACGAGGTCATTATATCATCGATAGAAGCAGGTATGCCGATTCCTGTAAGTTTGTCTGCATAGGCTTCACGAGTCAGAGCAGAGTTGTTTGTATAGAAGCGTACAATTTGCCGACCTGCGCGTAAAGCGCGTATTGTTTCTGCAGCTTGAGGTTGAGGTTCGTTGCCGCGGTAAATTACCCCGTCTAGGTCAAAAACGTATGTCAGACTGTCCTTGCACGACGCTTTGGCAAACTCCATAACGGGTACTCATTGTAGCAACTAAAAAGGCTGAAGTAAATAGTTTTTGGCTACGAGTTATGTAATTAGGCATTCTGCCGCGGTGTATATTTATTTCATCAACAAGCGACTTAATAGCTAAATTACGTGATATTGATGCAGGGATAACTCTAAATGAACTTGGCCAATTGCATTGGAGTGCTCTCAACATCACTCATATCTCTTTCGCACTCTATGACTTCGCGTTTTTTGCAATTGAATTCCCTTCTTTGGGATATGAGACGCGATATGCTATTTGCACGTTGACCGCTTGGCATTGAGCATGGTAATATTGTCCTCACGGAGTGGTGTCCGAGTTGGTCGAAGGAGCAGCACTGGAAATGCTGTAGCGGGGCAACTCGCTCCTGGGTTCGAATCCCAGCCACTCCGCCATCCACGTGACAAATAGATTACTTCACATTACATTTCGATGGACTAAGGTCCTTATCTGGGTAGGCATCGCATCCCTTGTTATCGGGGGACTGGCGATCCAGTATCGGATCCACCTTTCCAATGAGTGGGAGGAGCGGGTTAAACTTCCCACTGCTCCGAGCCACGGCGTTGGAGACCGCCTTATCGTCTTTTCTCCGCACTGCGACGACGAAACTCTTGGCTGTGGCGGGTTAATTGCCTCATCTGTTGCAAATGGCGCGAATGTGCGAGTAGTAATGTTGACCAACGGCGACGGCTACAAATTCGCCATCAGCAGGGCATACAAGACCATTAAAATCACTCCTACTCGCTGTATTTCATTTGCCTACAAGCGCCAGCAAGAGACTCTTCGCGCGCTTGGTATATTAGGCGTCAATAAGAACAACGTTACGTTTCTGGGATACCCGGATCGCGGCATCGACCGGCTGTGGAGCAGCTATTGGGAAAGCGCTAATCTATATACTTCGCAGTATACTAAAGCCAATCACTCGCCTCACGTCAATTCTTACAGTCGACAAGCGCCTTACTGCGGCGAGAGTCTGTTGACAGATATAGAGAAGATAATAAAAACAGAAAAACCTACGGACGTATACGTGCCGCATCCCTGCGACAATCACCCCGACCATCACGCGGCATATTGCTTCGTAGCAGCCGCAATTGAGCAACTTAGAGCCGAAGGCAAGCCCCAAAACGTCAAAGTCCACACATACATTGTCCACCGAGGCGACTGGCCTACGCCAAGGGGCAAGAATGCCGATATGCCGCTTGTTCCGCCATACGGGCTTACGCGAGAAGTAACAAAATGGTATGCTCTTATGATGCCGGCAAATATTATAGACCGCAAGAGCCGCGCTATCGACTGCTATAAAACCCAAGTTGCCGTAAGCAAAGGCTTTTTAAGTAGTTTTATACGTGCCAATGAGATATTCGGCGATGTCCCCGTGCGCGGAGTATTTCCTGCGCCGTTAGGCACTATCAAAATCGACGGAAAAGTCGAAGACTGGACGCGCGTGCCGCCCGCTGTGGTTGACGCTGTGGGAGATTACGTAGTGGCAGTGATGAGCCGAAGCGGCGATGTTCGCGCGGTTTATCTTGCAAAGGATGCAAATAATCTCTATATTCGCGTGGACTGCGTCAGACATCTTTCCAAGCGAATAAAATATACGGTCAATCTGCGCGGGTTCGGAGCGTCGGATTCAGACGACATATACTCAATAGCAATAAGGCTCAATAAGCCCGCCTTGCCATCCGACACGCAATGGTTTGCGCGCAACAATACACTCGAAATCGCTGTGCCGCTGCGCAAGCTGAAGCTCGACAGCGATCTTTTTATTCAAGTGCAAACCAAGCTTATGAAAATAACCGTGGACAACACCGGTTGGCGCGACGTCGAGTTTGGAAAACATCTAAAAGTTAAAGAAAGCTGAGCGCGGAAGGTCGTGTTTCTATGCTCTCCGCACTCAGCAATCAGATATTTCAGCTATTCTTTCATCTTCTCAAGAATTTTTCCCAGCGAGTCTACAATGTCTATCGGCATAGGAAATACGATTGTCGTATTGTGCTCGGAGCCGATTTCTCTTAGAGTTTGCAGATAGCGCAGTTGCAGCGCCTGCGGATTTTCGGATATGACATTGGCTGCGTCTGTGAGCTTCTGAGCGGCTTGGAACTCTCCCTCGGCGTTGATGATCTTTGCTCGGCGCTCGCGCTCGGTTTCGGCTTGATTTGCCATTGCGCGCTTCATCGTTTCAGGCAACGTCACATCGCGCACTTCGACCGATGTCACTTTAATTCCCCAAGGTTCGGTCGTCTCGTCAATAATCGTCTGCAACTTCATGTTGATCTGGTCGCGCTCGGAAAGAAGTTGATCTAGTTCGGATTGACCTATGACGCTTCGCAAAGATGTCTGCGCCTGCAGCGAAGTTGCCCTCACCCAATTCTCGACTTTGGTCACGGCGTATTCTGCATTGACCACTTGAAAGAACACAACCGCGTCAACCATTGCCGATACGTTGTCTCGCGTAATTATCTCTTGCTTTGGGACATCGAGCGTGACCACGCGGGTGTCGATTATAATAATCTTATCTATAATCGGCCAGATGAATCGAATGCCCGGCATTTTGATGTGGTCGAACCGACCGAACCGCAGCAGCACCCCGCGCTCCCATTCGCGGACAATCCGCACCGAGTTGCCGACCAAAAGTATAAAGAAAAACGCGATAATTACTGCAAACATCATAAAACTAGCCATAATTTCCTCCTGCTAATATTCAAACTTCGTGCTTGCGCACAGTTAACTTCAGTCCGTTCATTGCAGTCACATCGACTTTCTCGCCTTTCTCGATTTTGCCGGACTCGCTTGTTGCAAACCACAGCGCGCCGTCCACAAATATCTTCCCATTCAAATCGAGATCGGTTCTAGCTTCGCCGACGTGTCCGACAACTGCGTCGCGACCCGCGATATATGGGTTTTTAAGCGCTCTGACTCCCATCCCGATTATGACTATAAAAAAACCGCCCGTAAGCAATGCGACGAGCGCCAGCAGCCACGGTGAAATCAACGGCCCGGCCGGCGTCTTGAAAAGCATCATAAGTCCAAAAAACAAGCTCAACACACCTCCTACAGAGAGCACGCCGTGCGTTGGAGAGTAGACATCTGCGATAAACA